>JAMORZ010000124.1 GCA_027063295.1 Sulfurimonas sp. | reverse complement strand
CTTTTACAGATACTATGATAACACACAATAAACCAAGTAAGAAGATTTATCAGGTACAAAAAAGCGTAAAAGATATTTTAGAGTTTGATGCATTGCATCAACAGTGTGATTTTAAAAATTTGGCTGATACACTTTACAAAAGGGTAAAACGCAAGTCACTCATCATTATTGTTGGGGATTTTTTTGAGATACCAAACTTTAAACTTTTAGCAAAAAAGCATGAAGTTGTTTGTGTAATTGTTAGAGACAGATTAGAAGAACATCCACCTGAGATGGGATTTAGTTCCCTTATTGATCCTCAAAGTGGAGCAGTTTTAGAGGGTGATTTTAACAGTTCTAGTGTCACAATGTATGCTAAAAAAGTTCAAGAGCATGACAGTAAACTTTATGAGACTTTTCGTAAGCAACAGATTCGATTTGGAAAGGTTTATACAGATCTTCATGTTGGTGTCTCTTTAAGAAGACTTTTTGAAGGGAGATAGCTATGCAACAACATTACAATATTCCACTTCATGACATTAAACCGCTTGTAGGAGTAGAGGAGTATTCACTCTATTATCTTATGGGGGTAGGGGTGATAATAATTCTTCTTTTAGTTGGGAGTGTGTATCTGATTTTTCGTTGGCTAAAAACACGTAATAGATACTCTCAAAGAAAAGAGCACTACAAAGCACTTTGTGAGATTGATTACAAAGATGCAAAACGCAGTGCATATGATGTTACTTATTATGGTGCTACATTTAAAGATGATAGTCCTCGTCATGCGCAGATGTATCATAATCTTCTATCTCGATTAGAACCTTATAAATATAAAAAGAGTGTAGATGATTTAGAGGATGAAGTGATCTCCTATATAGAACTCTATAAAGGTATGATAGATGTTTAGTGATGTTTTTGGTGGTCTTTATTTTGAGTTTCCAAAGATAGGGTTTGTAATCTTCTTTTTTATTGCTTGTGAGACACTTTGTAAGATGCGTTTGCCATCACTCTATTTTCCTCATGCAACACAGTTTATGAAAAGTTCTGTTGCAAGTTCAAAAACACTTTTTTTGCTCAAATGGATAGGGATAATTATGATGATTATCGCTTTGATGAGTCCTGTAAAAGATGAGGTGTATGAGCTTGAACCAAAAAATGGGTATGAGATAGCTTTGATTCTTGATGCTTCACAGTCGATGCAGGCTCAAGGGTTTGATAGTCAAAATCAGTATAAGACACGTTTTGATGTTGTAAAAGAGATCGTGAGTGATTTTGTAAAAGAGAGAAAACATGACAACATTGGTTTAGTTGTATTTGGAGCATATTCATTTATTGCATCCCCTTTAACCTATGATGCTCATATCTTAAATAAAATCATCTCACAACTTCATATATCTATGGCTGGAAAATATACTGCACTTTATGAAGCATTGGCACAAGGTGTAAATCTTTTAAAGATGAGCCATTCCAAATCAAAAATTGCTATTTTGCTAACAGATGGATACAGTACAAAAGGGATAGATAAGATACCTTTAGAGGTCGCTTTGGATATGGCAAAAAAAGAGGGTGTCAAAGTATATCCTATAGGTATAGGTCATCCTAATGAATATAACCAAGAGGTACTTGTAAAAATAGCAGATGAAACAGGTGGTGTTGCGTTTGGAGCATCAAGTGCATCTGAACTTAAACAGGTATATGCAAAGATTGATGAGCTAGAGACATCTAAGATACAAAACGAATCTTTTAGTTATATGAAGTATTATTATATCTATCCATTATTTTTAGCATTTTTATCTTTGATGCTATTTATTTATCTTAGAAATAAGCGAGGAGTTTCCTAATGAGTTTCTTGCATCCAGAATTTATCTACTATATGTTACCAGTTGTTGTTATCCTTTTTACATTGCTCTTGACACAAAAAGAGCCACAGGCAACATTTTTCAGTGAAGAGGTTATCGATAGGTTACGAGTGAGTGCAAATACCTTAACACTCAAAGCAAGAAATGCACTGTTTATGTTGATAGCAATTTTAATTATTATCTCTTTGGCTGGACCAGTGATAAAAGAGGGAAATATTGAAGTAAAAGCAAAAAGTGCAGATATTATGATTGCACTAGATATATCAGACTCTATGTTGGCACAAGATCTTTACCCACAGCGTTTAGAATTTGCAAAACGCAAGGCTTTAGAGTTTTTAAAACTTGCAAAAAGTGATAGGATAGGTGTTATAGCATTTGCTAAGAATTCTTATCTTGTATCACCTTTGAGTTTTGATCATAGAGCAGTTTCTTTTTTACTTTCTAAATTGAACACGAATTCAATAACAGAAAAAGGAACAGATTTTTTTTCTTTATTAGAGGTTGTTGATAAAAGTATGAAAAAAGATGCAAAACGATATGTTTTGATTTTTAGTGACGGTGGAGATAAAAAAGATTTTTCACGAGAGATTGCTTATGCTAAAGAGCATAATATTGTTGTTTTTGTTTTAGGTGTCGCTACAAAAAAAGGTGCACCTGTGCGTTTGGAAAATGGTGAGTTTATTAAATATCAAGGAGATATACTTGTTACAAAACTCAATAATGCTATTGCAGAATTAGCAACACAAACAGGGGGTGTTTATATTGAGACACTGAATGCAGATAAAGATATCAGAGTCATGTTGCACGAGCTAGAACAGCATAGTCAAAAAAAGAAACTCAAATCACAAATGGTTGAACGTTATATCCCTTTATTTTACTATCCTCTTGGACTAGCTTTGTTTATTTTGCTTATTGCGACATCATCGATGAGCAAAAGGGAAAAAGTAGAAGTACCACATCTTTTTTTCTTTGCTTTGATATTTACAACAACAGTACCATCTGTACATGCAGGGTTGTTCGACTTTGTACAACTTAAAGATGCAAAAGAGGCTTATGAAAGTGGTAATTATAAAAAAGCAGCAATAAATTACGAAAAATATGCAAAAAGTGGAGACAATGCAGAGAGTTTTTATAATGCAGGGAATGCTTATTATAAACAAAAGCAATATGATAAAGCGATAGAATCGTACAAACAGGCTAAATTTGCGCATAAAATAAAGCGAGCAAATAATTTTGCCAATATGGGAAATGCTTATGCTAAAAGGGGAGATATAAACTCTTTAAAAGAAGCGATCATTCACTATGAGGAATCTTTGAAACTTCATGAAGATAAAGAAGTAAGAGAGAATCTAGAAGCAGTAAAAAAAGCACTGCAAAAACAAAACAAAAAGAACAAGCAAAACAAAAAGAACAAGCAAAACAAAAAGAATAAACAGGAGAAAAATAAACAAAACAACAAGGACAACGATAAAAAAAATAAACAAAAGAAGAGTAAACAAAATCAAAAGAACGATGAAGGAAAAAAGAAGCAAGAAAAGAAGAATCAAGATCAAAAGAAGAACAAAGAAAAAAACAAGCAAAATAGAAAGAAAAAGAAAGATAAAGAGAAGGAAGAACAAGCAGATAAGAAAATGCAACATCAACAACAGATAAAACAACAAAGGATGAGTGATGCAGAAGAGAAAAAGTGGCTTCAAATGCTTAATAAACAACAAAATAGTTATATGTATATGCTAAATAAAGAGAATACCCACAAGGAGAATACAGATGAAAAACCTTGGTAAACTTATAATATATTTTTTATTATTTACTACAACACTTGGTGCTGCTGGGATAGATGCTAATGTGGATTTTCAAGATATTGTTCGAGGACAAAGAGTAACATATACCCTCAAGGTAGAGGGGCAAAAAGTTAAAAAACCAAATATACAAAATTTATGTAATAGTAAAATTCTTTCGACTGCATCTCAAACAAATATTGAGATGATTCATGGTGGATTTAGTAAAAGTTATCTTTTTGAGTATACCTTTATGCCAAAAGAGAGTTGTACAATTGATCCTATAAGTGTTGAGGTTGATGGAAAAAAATATTTTTCAAAGCCAATCAAAATATCTGTGAATAAGGCATCTTCATCAAAAAACAGTAATTTTTCTTTAGAATTGCATACGAAGAAAAAAGTTGTTTATGTAGGAGAGCCTTTTGACATTGAACTTGTTTTAAAACAGAAAAAAGGTGCACAGGCTGTTGATAGTAAATTTACTCCACCAACATTTAAAGGTTTTTGGTTGAAAAATGAATCAAAACCTCTTGTGACAAAAGAGAAAGACTATATCGTAACAAAAGTGCTTTACACTCTATCAGCACAACGAGAAGGTAAACTTGTCATAGATGGTGCACAAATGGCAATTGCAACTCGTAGTGGATCAAGAGATATATGGGGATCATTTGTACCACAAGTACAATGGAGAAGCTACTACTCTAATGAATTGGAGATAGAAGTTAAACCTTTACCTACAAATCAAACTATAGTGGGTGATTTTACGATTTCGGCTGTTGTTGATAAAACAAAAGTACTACAAAATGAAGCAGTAAATTTGACACTCGAAGTTCAAGGTAGAGGAAATTTAGAAGATATACCAAGCTTTAAACCCTATATTCCAAATGTGAATGTATTTGATGAAAAGATACAAATAGATAAAGATCACCTAACTCAAAAAATAGTATTTGTTGCAGATAGTAACTTTACAATTCCACCTTTTAGTTTGCAGTTTTTTAACCTGAAAACACAAAAAATACAAAAGATACAGACAAATCCTATAAAAATTGAAGTGATAGGTGGGGTTGCTAAGCAACATTTAGAAGTAAAAAAAGCTTCAAATACACCTCAAAAAGAGATAGTATCATCTTCAATGGATCATCCAACAAGTCCATCAATGGTAGAAAGAGGGATTTTGTTTTTTGTTGGTATGCTCTTTGGTGGGGCAGTTGTTTGGTTTTTCCCTCAGTTAAAAAGGGAGAGAAAAAAAGATACTTTCAATATAAAAGATGAAAAGAAAGTGTTTATGAAGCTTCTTCCATATAAAGATGAAGAAGATGTTCAAGAGATATTAAAGATCATAGAAGAAAACCTTTATATGGGAAAAAACAGGAAGCTTGACAAGAAGAAAGTTCAAGAGATTTTAAAACGCTATGATATCTCTTAAGAGAAGATATCATAGAGTTTGTTCCCATCCTCCATCTCACTGAAAACTTTTTCCCAATTGTCTTGTTCAATGGCAGTTTTGAGTCCAGAGAGTTCTTTTTCAAAAAGTGTAATAGCTTCTAGAAGATTGTCTTTATTTTGTTTAAAGATATCTTCCCACATATATGGAGAAGACTTTGCAAGGCGACTCATAGAGCGAAATCCACCCGCAGCCAAAGCTAAAATATTTTCTCTGTTTTCTTGTCTCATAACTGTATTTGCCAAAGAGTAAGAGATGGCATGGGGCATATGGGAGATAAACGCAGCATGTCTATCATGCTCATGTGCTTTCATAAAATATTTTTTCATACCAATAGACTTAAAGATTTTTTTTGCAAGTGTTGCTTGATATTCTCCACTATCTTCAAGATCACATAGAACAACTACTTTTTCTTTATATAAACCCTCTACAGCAGCAGTTGGACCAAAGTTTTCTGTTCCTGTCATAGGATGAGCAGCAACAAAATTGTGACGTATCTGTGAAGGAACACTCTTTACAATCTTCTCTTTTGTACTTCCAAGGTCGATGATCGTAGTTTTATCTGGAATATCTTGAAGTTCATGTAGAGCCCTTATGACACCATTTACAGGGATAGCAAGAATAATAATTTCAGCTTGCTTAAGTTCATCAAATGTGACAATTTTATCTACAAGACTGAGCTCTAAAGCAGTTTTTTGGTGTTGTTCATTATGATCGTAACCGACAACTGAAGTGATAAAATCAAGCTCTTTGAGTGCTAATGCAAAAGAGCCACCCATAAGTCCAAGTCCAATAATTGCTGCATTCATTTTTAATCTTTTATTTTTTTTGTAAAATTATACTAAATTTACTCAAGATTAACCACAAAAGAGGTAAAATTTTATCTTATTTTAATTATGGAACTTTAATGAAACTTATTATAAACATTTTATTTTTATTTGTCACAACTGCACTCTTTTCGCAAACTCTTAAGTCTGTTAAATTTGATGGTATTGTTCACCTCTCTGAGCCTGTTGCTTTAAGGATGCTTCCTTTTGAAGTTGGAGATGATATTGAGCAAAAAGATGTTGATAAAGCGATAAAAAATTATTTTAATCAGGGATATTTTAACGATATCTGGGTTGAATTTGAAGATGGTGAGTTGCGTTTTTTCTTCAAAGAAAAAGCGATTATTTCTCAGGTTGAGCTCAAAGGTTGGAAAGAGAATGATGAGGACGTTAAAGGGAGTGTTATCCAAATCAAAAAAGGTACACTCTATGATGAGAAAAAACTCGAAGCTGCAAAAAAGCGTATTATAGAAGCTATCAACCAAGAGGGGAAGATAGATTCTGTTGTAGAGGTCAAAACAGAGTACCTTGAAAATGGTAGTATCAAAGTTGTATTTTTGGTAAATGAAGGGGAAGAGATAATTATCGAAAAACTTCAGTATGCAGGTGTTCATGGACTTGATAGTGATGATTTTGATGATGTGATTGCCAATAAAGAGCATCAATGGATGGGTTGGTTCTGGGGAAGAAACGATGGAAAGATGTCTTTACCAAACCTTGAGTATGACAACTTGCGTATTCGTGATTATTATATGCAGTTTGGTTACTTGGATGCGAAGATTGATGCACCATTTGTTCGTGTCAATTTTGACCACTATACAGCAGATATGAGTTATCAGGTAGAAGAGGGTGATCCATATACTATCAGTGCTATCTCTATTAGTCAAACAAAAGATGTTATTGATAATGAAGCGATTAAAGAGATTATTACACTTCATGAAGGTGAAGTTTTTAATATTAAAACATTTCGTCATGATGCACAAAAGATCAAAACGCTTATTGCAGATATGAGTTATGCATTTGTTCAGGTTGTTCCTGATCTACGTAAAAATAAAGAAGATCATACAGTAGAAGTTGTATTTAAGATTATGCCTGGGGAAAAGGTTAAAATCAGAAATGTGATAATCTCAGGAAATACAAGAACTCTTGATAGAATAGTTCGTCGTGAGCTTTATCTTGGACCTGGAGATATGTACTCACTTACAGATCTAAAAGATTCAAGAAGTGCAATAGGGCGTTTAGGATATTTTGATAGTAATACTATTGAGGAGAAACGTGTAGATAACCATACGATGGATCTTATTGTAAAAGTTAAAGAAGCTCCAACAGGAAATATCCAGATAGGTGGTGGATATGGTTCTTATGGAGGGTTGTTATTATCGATTGGTGTAAATGATCGTAATATTTGGGGTTCTGGAATTAATGTAGGGCTAAAAGCAGAAAAATCAGAGACAACAAAAAACTTCTCATTTAATATATCAAATCCAAGACTTAATGATAGTGACTTTAGTGGTAATTTTTCTATCTATACATCATCGTATGAATATAATGATTATACAGTACTCACAGATGGTGTAAGTATAGGGACAGGTCATAGATTTTCACGACATATTTCAGGATATTTAGGATATGGATACTCCAAAAATGCGTATGAATTTGGAAGTGACTTTAATCAAAGTAACTACAATACATACTATTTTGAAGATTATTCAAAAAGTTCTATTACTATGAGTGCGAAATGGGATAGTACAGATGATTATTATCTTCCACGTGAAGGGTTTGAGCTCTCTCAAAGTTTTGAAAAATCTGGTCTTGGAGCAGATGCAAACTTCTTTAAATCACGTACAAATCTTGGTATTTTTAGAGGCTTGGAAGAGTATGTAGGATTTGATGCTATTTTTAGATATAAAGCAAGATTGTATGTAGCTGTAGATACAGGCTATGTCCCATTAGCAGAAAAATTTTATATGGGTGGTATCGGTAGTGTTAGAGGGTATGAATCGTACTCTATATCGCCGACAATAGAAGATAGTACAGGTGCAGATACCATTGATGGTAAAACAGTTCGTCGTGTTGGTGGTACACAAACTTTTTCTAACTCTTTGGAGTTAAGTGTTCCACTTGTAACAAAAGCGAAGATGCGTTTAGTTGGATTTGTGGATTGGGGTATTATCTCTGATAATATTATTGATCCATCAGCTCTAGTTACCAATGATGAATCTCGTGCGGGATATGGATTTGGGATTGAGTGGTTTTCACCTGTTGG
>JAMORZ010000123.1 GCA_027063295.1 Sulfurimonas sp. | reverse complement strand
AAGTCTCAAGATTTAGAGCCATCAAAGCATAGCGAGTTTAACTTTGAGAGTGATTTGCCATATTTTGTACAAGAGAGTGCGGATGAGACTTTAGGATTTGACAAGGAAAAACCTTATCTTATCGCTCCTATATCTTCTGCAACATATAAAAACATAGAAGCACTCAAGTATGCACTTTTTAACCTTGTACAAGCTGGTAGAAAGTAGTACTCATGAGAATTGTTGTTAAAGTTGGAAGTGCAGTTTTAACACAAGATGGATCAATAGCACTTAAGAGGATGCAATCGCTTGTAGATTTTTTAGCACAACTGCAACAAAAAAATGAGGTGATTTTAGTATCTTCTGGTGCAGTTGCTGGGGGTTACACTAAGCTTAAACTCGATCGTAGTATCATCGCTAACAAACAAGCACTCGCAGCAATTGGTCAGCCTGTTCTTATGAGCAAATATGCCAAAAAATTTGCTCAGTATGATATCCTCACAGCACAGGTTTTAGTCACAGCGGTAAACCTTGGCAGAACAGATGATAAAGAGCGTATCAGAAACACAGTAGAGATACTTCTTGAGAACAGAGTGATCCCCATAGTTAACGAAAACGATGCAACCTCCACAGAGGAGCTTGAAGTTGGAGATAATGACCAACTCTCAGCATACATAGCTAAAAATACGGATGCAGATATGCTCATTATTCTCTCAGACATAGATGCATACTACGATGATGATCCACGGGTAAATCCAGAAGCAAAGGTTTTAAAAGTACTTCACTCTATATCAGAAGAAGAGCTTAACAAAGATGTAACACCAAACAATATATTTGCAACAGGTGGCATAGTTACTAAACTCAAAGCTGCTGCTTATTTACTTGAGAACAACATCGATATGTTTTTGGCAAGTGGTTTTGATCTTTCTGATGTCAAAAGCTTTACACTTAAAGGGGAACACAAAGGTGGAACTCTATTTACAAAGGGAAAATAATGGATATCATATTTATGGGAACACCCGATTATGCAGAGGTGATTTTAGAGAGTTTAATAGCTGCAGATGATATCAATGTTATCTCAGTTTACACACAACCTGATAAACCTGTAGGACGTAAAAAACTTCTTACTCCACCACCTGTAAAAGTGTTAGCTCAAAAACACGATATTGCAACCTATCAACCAAATAGACTTCGTGATAAGGATGTAGTTACTGAGCTTTTAAAACAAAAATGTGATTTTATTGTTGTAGCAGCCTATGGGCAGATACTCCCTCGTGCTATCCTTGATCATGCACCATGTATCAACTTGCATGCTTCTATCTTGCCACAATATCGTGGAGCAAGCCCAATTCAGCAAACTCTTCTTAATGGAGACAAAAAAACAGGTGTTACTGCTATGTTAATGGAAGAGGGGCTTGATACTGGAGATATTTTAAAGATTGAGAGTATTGAAGTGGATGATGATGAGATGGTGGAGTCTTTATTTGCAAGACTTACTGATGTAGCAGCATCACTAACACTTGATGTACTAAGAGAATTTTCTTCACTCACTCCAACTCCACAAGATGACTCAAAAGCAACACATTGTAAAAAAATCACAAAAGCAGATGGTGAGGTTGCATTTAAAGATGCTAAAGTACTTTATAATAAGTATAGAGCATTTACTCCATGGCCGGGGATCTACCTTTCTAGTGGATTAAAACTTAAAAAGATTGCACTTTGTGAAATACAAAACAAGCATCAAGCTGGAGAGATCTTAAATGTGACAAAACAGAGTATTGTTATAGGTTGTGAGCAAGGGAGTATAGAGGTTTTTCGAGTCCAATCTCCTTCAAAAAAAGAGGTTGATATATTGGCATATATTAATGGAAAGAGACTCTCTCTTGAAGATATATTATCTTAAAAGTGTAGACTCAACACAACTTTATCTTAAAAAGCAACTTCAAAACAAAGTATACTCTCCCCCTTGTGTGGTTTATACTTATCATCAGACTAATGGTATTGGAAGTCGAGATAATAGCTGGAAAGGTTTTGAAGGTAACCTTTTTCTTTCATTTGCTATACATAAAGATATGTTGCCAAGAGATTTGAAAATTGAGTCTGCATCTATCTACTTTGCATATCTTTTAAAAGAAACTTTAGCAGAATTTGGTTCTCAAGTATGGCTTAAGTGGCCAAATGATTTTTATTTAAAAGAGAAAAAATTGGGGGGAATGATAACTCATGTAGTTGAGAATAATTTTGTGTGTGGTGTTGGTTTAAACCTTCAGAGTGCACCAGAAAATTTTGCAAAACTTGATATTAGAATTGATGGTGAAAAACTTCTTGAAAATTATCTTCAAAAAATTGAAAAAAAGATTTTATGGAAGCAAGTTTTTAGCAAATATAAGTTAGAATTTCACAAAAACAAGAGTTTTAAAACACACATTAGTGGTGCAAAAATTTCGTTGTCTGATGCACTGTTGCAAGAAGACGGGTCTGTTATGATAAATGGTGAGAAGGTGTATAGTTTAAGATGAGTGAAGTAATAGTAATTGCAAATCAAAAAGGTGGTGTAGGTAAGACTACTACTGCTGTAAATTTGGCAGCTTCACTCGCTGTTGCAGAAAAAAAAGTGCTTTTGATAGATGCTGATCCTCAGGCAAATGCTACAACATCTTTGGGCTTTCATAGAAATGATTATGAATTTAACATCTACCATGTTCTCATTGGTACAAAAAAACTTAAAGATATCATCTTAAAATCAGATCTTCCTACACTCCATCTAGCTCCATCAAATATTGGTTTAGTTGGGATGGAAAAAGAGTATTACGATGTAGAGAATGCAAGTGGAAGAGAGCTTATTTTAAAAAATGCAATAGCAAATGTGAAAAAAGACTATGATTATATTATTATTGATTCACCTCCGGCACTTGGACCTATGACGATCAATGCACTCTCAGCATCAAACTCTGTTCTTATCCCAATTCAATGTGAATTTTTTGCACTTGAAGGGTTGGCACAGCTTTTGAGCACAGTGAAACTGGTAAGAAAATCTATTAACCCAAAACTTACTATCAAAGGTTTTATACCAACGATGCACTCATCGCAAAATAATCTTTCAAAGCAAGTTTTTGCAGATATTCATAAGCATTTTAAAAGTAAATTATTTAAAACGCAAGAGGGAAAATACATCGTAGTTCCAAGAAATGTCAAACTTGCAGAATCACCATCTTTTGGTAAACCTGCAATTTTATACGATGTAAAATCAAGTGGTTCAATAGCATATCAAAATTTAGCACAGGCAATAATAGGATGAAAACACAAAAATTAGGACGAGGATTAGATGCTTTATTTGGTGAGATAGATGAAGCATATGAAAATGAAGGCTCTCAAAATGATACTATTTTAGAACTTCCTTTAAGTGAAATTCGTCCAAACCCGTTTCAACCTAGAAAAAATTTCAATGATGAGAGTTTAAGTGAACTTTCAGATTCTATTAAAGCTGATGGACTCTTGCAACCTATTGTTGTTTCAGAAGATCTTGATGGCTATGTTATTATTGCTGGTGAGAGACGTTTTCGTGCAAGTAAGTTAGCAAAAACAAAAACTATCCGTGCAATTGTAGTAAGTGCAGATGAACAAAAAATGCGTCAATTTGCACTAATTGAGAATATTCAGCGTGAAGATTTAAACTCTATAGAACTTGCTGAGTCTTATCAGGAACTTTTAAAAATGCACAATATGACTCATGAAGAGCTCTCAGGTGTTATACATAAAAGTAGAACACATATTACAAATACATTGCGTTTATTACAACTTTCTCAAAAAACACAAAAAGCACTTATTGAGAAGAAGATTTCTGCTGGTCATGCAAAAGTACTTGTAGGTTTAGATGATAAAACGCAAGAACGCATAGTCAACTCTATTGTGGGACAGAAATTGAGTGTGAGAGAAGTGGAAGCGATGATTAAAAGTATGAAAGCAAATCCATACGAAAATCTTCCAAAAAAAGATCACTATACACTCAATTTTACACCGTTAAAAGAGCGTTTAAACCATTTTGGTTTTGAGATTAAAGCATCAAAAAATAAACTAACAATTTCCTTTGAAAATGAAGATGAGATTGAAAAATTTCTCAATCTTCTTGAAAAATAAATTTTCGATTTTACACATTTTCTTTTAAAAAAACTAAGAAAATGAAAACTTTTACAATTTTTTTACAACTTTAACTATCCTTTCAATTTAATAGTAGTATAATCTGCGCAACTTTTAGGAGGTGCTATGTTAGATATAAATCCGATACTACTTTTGGCTACATTTGTTGTATTTCTTTCGCTTATAGCCGTTCTAAACAGTTGGCTTTATAACCCTTTATTCGCTTACATGAACAAACGTGACGAAGATATCAAAAAAGACCTGGACAAAGCAGGGAATAACGATTCTGAAGTTAGAGAGTTGAATGCAAAAGCAGAAAAAATCGTTACAGAAGCAAAACTGGAAGCTGCGGCCCTAAGAGAAAAAGTTATTGCGGATGCTAAAGAGTTAGCAGAGAGCAAGTTAGAAGCTAAGCGTGCTGAACTTGCAGCAGAATATTTAGAGTTTGAACAATCACTTGCAAACGCTAAAGAAGAGTTAACAAAAGACTTGAAGGCTCAAGTTCCTATGTTTAAAGAAGCTGTTAAAGCTAAGTTTAGTCAAATATAAGGATGTGATGTGAGTAGAATTTTAGTACTAATGCTAATGATATCAACTTATGCATTGGCATCTGAAGCTGGGCATGGTGGTGAAACTGATATTGTACAACGTACAGTAAACTTTTTACTATTTGTAGGGCTTGTTTGGTATCTTGTTGGAGAACCTGTAAAGAGTTTCTTCGCTGCAAGAAGTCAAGGTATTGCTGATGACTTAAAGAAAGTTCAAGAGAAACTAGATGAATCTATGAACTTGAAAAAAGATGCACTTGCAAAAATTGCTGAAGCTGAAAAATATGCTGAAGAGTTAGCTGCAGTTGCAAAAAAAGAGAATAAAATCATAAATGACAACATCATGAAACAATGTGATGCAGATCTAGAAGCACTTGCTAAGCAACATGCTACACTGATTGAGTTCGAACAAAGAAATATGGTTCGTAATGTTGTAGAAGATATCATGAAAGAGACATTGTCTCAAAGTTCTGAAGACTTTGATAAAGAAGCAATGGCAAATGTTATCTTGAAGAAGGTGGCATAATGGAAGAACTTATTGCAAAAAGATATATTAAAGCATTGACTGATGGTTCTGATATAGAAACAGTAAAAAATATGACAACTATTTTTTCTGCTCTTGCAGAAGCATTTAATGATAGTAAGTTTAAAGCAATTATCAATAACCCTGATATCTCTCTTGACGATAAATCTGGGATTATTTTAGATGCTGTTAAAGCTGCGAATTCTGAAAAGATTAACAACTTCATAAAGCTTTTAGCAGAGCATAAACGTCTTAGTATTATCCCTGCAATTGCAAGTGAACTTGATAAAAATGTAGCAAATACAACTAAAACTTATGAAGGTATAGTTTATAGCAATAGCGATATTGATGAAAAAACTATAGCTGAGCTAAGTGATGGTTTAGGTAAAAAATTTGACTCAACTATCTCTCTTAAAACTGCCAAAGATGATTTCAATGGTATTAAAGTAGGAGTAGATGGTCTTGGTGTTGAGATTAATTTCTCAAAAGACAGAATCGACAGTCAAATTATAGAACATATAATTAAAGCAATTTAACTTCATAGAGAGGAGAACAAATAGTGGTAGCAAAAATTCAAGCTGATGAAATCAGCTCAATAATTAAAGAGCGTATTGACAACTTTGAACTAAGTGTTGATATTAACGAAACTGGTAAGATTGTTTCTTATGCTGATGGTGTTGCTCAAGTTTACGGACTTAGTAATGTTATGGCAGGTGAAATGGTTGAGTTTGAAGATGGAACAAAGGGGTTAGTACTTAACCTTGAAGAGAGCAGTGTAGGTATCGTTATCCTCGGTGCTGGTACTGAGCTTCGTGAAGGTATGAGTGTTAAACGTCTTGGGAAACTTCTTAAAGTTCCTGTTGGTGATGCACTTCTTGGTCGTGTTGTGAATGCACTTGGTGAGCCAATTGATGGTAAAGGTCCAATTGAGACTTCTGAAACACGTTTTGTTGAAGAAAAAGCTCCAGGGATTATGAACCGTAAATCTGTTCATGAGCCACTTGCAACTGGTATTAAAGCTATCGATGCACTAGTGCCAATCGGTCGTGGTCAACGTGAGCTTATCATTGGTGATAGACAAACTGGTAAAACTACTGTTGCATTAGATACAATCATCAACCAAAAAGGTAATGGTGTTGTTTGTGTATACGTTGCTGTTGGTCAAAAAGAATCAACTGTTGCACAAATCGTTCGTCGTTTAGAAGAGCATGGTGCACTTGAGTACACTATCATTGTATCTGCTACAGCTTCTGAAGCTGCTGCACTTCAATTCCTTGCTCCATATACTGGTGTAACTATGGGTGAGTACTTCCGTGACAATGCACGTCATGGTCTTATCGTTTATGATGATCTTTCTAAGCATGCGGTAGCTTACCGTGAGATGTCACTTATTCTTCGTCGTCCTCCAGGTCGTGAAGCATACCCAGGTGATGTTTTCTATATTCACTCAAGACTTCTTGAGCGTGCTGCTAAACTTTCAGATGAAGAAGGAGCAGGTTCTTTAACTGCTTTACCTATCATTGAAACACAAGCGGGAGATGTTGCTGCATACGTACCAACAAATGTTATCTCTATTACAGATGGACAAATCTTCCTTGAAACTGATCTTTTCAACTCTGGTGTTCGCCCAGCGATCAATGTTGGTCTTTCAGTTTCTCGTGTTGGTGGTGCTGCACAAATCAAAGCTACTAAGCAAGTTGCTGGTACACTTAGACTTGATCTTGCACAATACCGTGAACTTCAAGCATTTGCTCAATTCGCATCTGATCTTGATGAAGTTTCTCGTAAACAACTTGAGCGTGGACAAAGAATGGTTGAAGTTCTTAAACAAGGGCCTTTCTCACCACTTTCTGCTGAGAAGCAAGTTGCAATCATCTTCGCTGGTAACGAAGGTTTCCTAGATGGTTTTGATGCATCAAATGTTGTTCGTTTTGAAGCTGAGCTTTATCCGTTCATCGAAGCATCTTACCCACAAATCTTTGAAAACATTAGAAGTGCATCTAAAGTTGATGATGAAACTAAAGCACTTTTACTTAAAGCACTTGAAGAGTTTACTGCTAGCTTTGTAGCTAACTAAAAGGGTACATAATGGCAAACTTGAAAGATATTCAAAGACAGATAAAGAGCGTTAGTAATACTCAAAAAACAACACGTGCGATGAAGTTGGTTTCAACTGCAAAGCTTCGCCGTGCTGAAGAGCTTGCAAAACGTTCACGTTTATATGCTGACAAAATGAATCAGGTTATTGCCGAAATAGCTGGACGTATTAAGTGTAGTAAAGTTGGAGGAATTGAAAATCGTTGTTTTAACAAGATTGATAATCCAAAAATGGTTGACATTATCTTTGTTACTGCTGACAAGGGTCTTTGTGGTGGTTTTAATATTCAAACTATTAAAGCAGTCAAAGCACTTTTAAAAGAGTACAAAGAGAAAAATGTAAAAGTACGTTTACGTGGAATCGGTAAAAAAGGTATAGAGTTTTTTAACTACAACGAAATCGAGATGTTCGATAGTGTTGTTGGTTTAAGCTCAAAGCCAGATAAACAACAAGCTGATAGTTTTATCACAGCTTCTATTGAAGATTATAAAGATGGTAAAATAGATGCTATTCATATAGTATATAATGGTTATAAAAACATGATTACTCAAGAGTTACATGTAAATACTATTTTACCTATCGATACTGAGAGTTTTGAATGTGATAAAGCACAAGATAGCTCAATGTTAGAAGTTGAAGCAAAAGATGAAGAGAAAATGCTCGATTCATTAGTGGAAAAATATGTTGAGTACAATATGTACTATTCTCTTATTGATTCAGTTGCTGCTGAACATTCTGCACGTATGCAGGCGATGGATACAGCAACAAACAATGCTAAAGAGATGGTAAAATCACTCAATGTTGAGTTTAATAAAGCGCGTCAAGCTGCTATTACTACAGAGCTGATAGAGATTATCAGTGGTGTGGAGTCTATGAAATAATGGAGAAAAATATGATTGGAAAAATTAGCCAGGTAATGGGTCC
>JAMORZ010000122.1 GCA_027063295.1 Sulfurimonas sp. | reverse complement strand
TACGTATGTAACACAAGAGAGTATGACACTAGACTTTTTTGGCATCACATTGCCATCTTTGTCTGTGGCATTATGGGTTGTAGTGCCTTTAGTAATTCTTTATATTGCTAGTGTGTTACATATATCTTTTTATAGCTTACTTGGTGGTTTTAAGATACGTAAATATGAAAAAGACTATGATAAGGTTCTTGATCTTATCGTAGATGCATATCTTGGAAAAAAAGATAGAAAACATGAGTTTAAAACATCTCCATATTCACTTCTTGGAAGACTTTTAGATAACTCAACAATCTTTCCAAACGGAGATATTGAGTTTCAGTTTGAGAGTGAAAAAACGAAGAAGATGAGAGAGATTCTTAATCTTATCAATGCCATCAAAGCTGGTGAGGTAGTAGAGTTAAAGTCTTATAACCTTAGTGCTGATAATCCACTTGTGATACAAAACAATAGAAACAAGTATAAAAAAGGTGAACTTAAAGCTGAAGATATCCTTTCAAGTGCTTCAAAATATGCAAAAGAACTTATAGAAGATGTTTATGTTGATTTTGTAAAAACTGCTCCTGTAAGTGGGATAGATAAATACAAAGAGTTTATTACACTTCAAGCATTTTATGAAGTTGTTGCGCGTATCAATGCTGAAGAAAATACTATTGAGATGAGTAATGAAGCACTTATTACACTACTTTCTGGTCTTGATGTAACAAGAGATGATTATCTTAGAATCTCAAGAATTGCAGCTGAACATATGATTCCAGAACAAAGAATTAAGCTTTTTGAGATGTTAAGTACAGAAGATGACGAGGCGATGGATGCTTATCTTTATACCCTTTATGACTTGGAGATGGTAACACCAGCAAATGATATTTTAGATCTCTCACAACCTGAAGAGTATCAAAAATTCAAAGCATATAGAGCACTCAAAGAGTGTGGTAAACAATTTAGCATTGAGCTGTTTGTATAAGATATGTTGAAAAATCTCTCATTTGACAACCCTGTATATGTTTTAGCGCCGTTGGCAGGTTTTACCGACTTGCCTTTTCGCAGTGTTGTCAAAAAGTTTGGAGCAGATCTTACTGTTAGTGAGATGCTCAGCTCCAATGCCCTCGCACATGGCTCAACCAAGACACTTCATATGCTTGAGAAATCTCCACTAGAAGATCCTTATTCTGTTCAGATTGCTGGTGCTGATGTAGATATTGTCAAGCGTGCTGTAGAGGTACTTAATGAGCAAGAGGGTATCGATATTATTGATCTTAACTGTGGTTGTCCTGTGCCAAAGGTTGTTGGACATGGGAGTGGAAGCTCACTGTTGCTTAACCTACCATTGATGGGAGATATCATAAAAGCGATCAAAGAAACATCCAATAAAGAGCTCACTTCTGTAAAGATTCGTCTTGGTTTTGAAGAGAAAAACCATGTAGATATCGCTAAAATGGTTGAAGATAGTGGTGCAGACTTTTTGGCTGTGCATGGTCGTACACGCGCTGGAAAGTTTAAAGCTCCTGTTGATTATGATGCGATAGCAGAGATTAAAAAAGCAGTGAGTATACCTGTGATAGCTAATGGTGATATAGACTCTTATGAGAAGGCTCAGTGGGTGCTAGAGCATACAGGTGCAGATGGTGTGATGATAGGGCGGGGTGCTGTTGGTGCTCCGTGGATCTTTCATCAGTTAAGAACAGGGAGTGAACATGTGGATATGTCACTCAAACATGAGATTATCATGGAGCATTTTGACAAGATGATAGAGTTTTATGGAACTCATGGTGTGCCGATGTTTAGAAAACATACCCATACCTACTCTAAAGGGTATCGTGGTGCTTCTGCACTTCGCAATCAGGTCAATACCATCACAGATGTTCAAGAGTATCGTGATGTATTAGATCAGTTTTTTAGAAATGGCGAGATGACACTGTAATGCTAGAGATATCACCTACAATAAAAAACCTTGATAAAGATGATATAGCAGACAATCTGCTCCATTATGATTACAACACAAAACATCTTCTCTCCTTGATAAAAAAAGGGATAGATGAAGATGATCCATCATATCTAAGCTCCTATCGCTCTTTTGAGGGTGAGGTGTTTGAAAACTTCATCTACGAAAAGCTTCTGCGTTATGCAGAGGAGAATGATTATATTACAAAGTTTATCCTCAAAGGTTTTCACCAAAATAAGCACAAAGCTTATGCAAACACACTCTCCATAAGCGAGAAAGAGCAGATCGTTTACCGTACAAAATCACGTGAAATCAGTGAGTTTGATGCGATGTTTGTAACAAAAAACAATGAGCTTTATTTTGTGGAGATGACACTTGTAAAAAATGTGCTCAAACTTAGACGACGTTTAAGAAAGAAAAAAGCACTCTTAGAGATCATCTTTCCAAATTATGAGATTAAAGCTCTTATTATCCTCAATGAGGGTGCAACAGGGACAAAACAGTTTCCATCTTACTGTAAAGTTTGGTTCACTAAAGAGTTCTCTGCAAATGAGGTGTTGGAGTATATAACAGATCTTAAAGAGAACAAAAAGGTACTTGTTCCAAAAGAGAAAAAATGGTCTAAAAAGATGATTGAAGCACATACTTTAAAACTTCATCCATTTAGATACTACAATACTATGAGTTGGATTACAAAAACTCTACGTTCTCATAAACGTTTTATTGTAGATTTGCATTTTTTAATGAAGCAACCTATACAACGCTATCACGATTTATACAATAAGTTTTATGTTGGTTATATGAGTATAGAAAATGCAAGAGATCTTCTTCATTTACAAGAGGAGTATGATAAAGATCAAAGGGTTGTGATCGCACTAGAGAAGAAACACTCCGATGAGATAGTTGTGACGTATTACATCCAAAAAACAAGAAAAAATCTCTATCTTTACTCTTTTGATGATGATGGAAAAATGACAAAAGAGAAAAAAGATCCTTATGGAATTACGGTTACAGAGGTGTATCATATTAATAAAATGATGAACTCTAAATATGAACTCACATTAGCACAAATCAATAAACTCAAAAAGTTATTAAAAGAGCGTTTTGCTCAAATAAAGAGTAATTCTTAGGTGTAAAACCCTCTCTTTATGAGTTTTTTAGCAAAATTTAAGTAGTATCTATACATATTTAATTTTGGATAGATAATGCAAGTACATATTCCCTTAAAAAAGAGTGTTGATAACTCATACGATATAACAATTGACACACTCCCTTCACTTCATTTTGATACAAAAGTAGCAATTATAACAAACCCAAAGGTAGCAGGATTACATCTTGGATATCTTCTAAGTAAAATTACTGCAAAAGAACTTTATATCATAACAGTTCCAGATGGAGAAGAGTATAAAAATCAACAGAGTGTTGATTTGATACTTGAGTCGCTTTTTAACCATAGATTTAATAGAAAATCACTTCTCATTGCATTTGGTGGTGGTGTTATTGGTGATATGACAGGATATGTTTCTAGTATCTATCAAAGAGGGATCGATTTTATTCAGATCCCTACAACACTGCTCTCTCAGGTGGATGCAAGTGTTGGTGGAAAAACTGGTATGAATAACAAATATGGCAAGAACCTTATTGGTGCATTTCATCAGCCACAAGCTGTATATATCGATCCACACTTTCTCTCAACATTACCTGCTCGTGAGTTTGGTGCAGGTGTTGCTGAAATTGTTAAGATGGCTGTGACATTTAACAAAGAGTTCTTTGAATTTTTAGAGAATGCGGATCTTCATGATAAAAAAGTATTGCAAGAAGCGATCAAGCAAGCAGTACAAACAAAAGCAGATGTTGTTGCAAAAGATGAAAAAGAGCATGGTTTGCGTGCTGCACTCAACTATGGACATACTTTTGGGCATGTGATAGAAAATGAAACGCAGTATAAAACTTACCTGCATGGTGAAGCTGTTGCCATTGGGATGGTGATGGCAAATGCGACTGCTGTTGCGATGGGGCTTATGCAAGAAGCTGAAGCATTGCGTATCAAAACACTCCTTGAAAAATATGATCTACCAACAACTTATGTGATAGAGAATACACAGAGTTTTTATCAAACATTTTTTCTTGATAAAAAAAGTTCAGATACAACGATCACTTTTATTATTCCAAAAGGTCTTGGAGATGTAGAGATCACTGATAATATCGATGAAACATTGATACTTAAAGTTTTAGAAAGGTTCACAAAGCGATGATCCGTTTTTTTCTTTTTGTTGTATTTTTCTTTCATGGGATACTTTTTGCTCAACAAAATGGTGTTAATCCTCAAACACCTGATAATAATGCAACAAAAAAAGTTTTAGAGCAACAAGAGATACAACGTAAGGAGAAGATATCATCTTACTTAGAAGAGTTACAAATCATAGAAGATAAAATATCTCAAGAGAAAGTATGGATGAAAAGTTATGCTTCTTATCTGACATCCTTAGAGGTTCGTAACTCTTTAGAGAAGATCCGTAAACGTATTGAGTATCTTAAAAAACATACAAAAAGTGTAAATGATGAAGATGAGCTTAATGCTCTTATATCGAAAGAGACGATTTTACGCTCTCAAATAGATAAACTCAAAGGGAAAAACTCTGCACCTTTTACACAACTTATCACTCCACCAACTATCAAAGAGATACCAAAAATCTCAAATCCTTTTGATATTTTTACTGGACTCTCCCTTGTAAAAACACTCAACACAGGCTTTGATGAGTACAAAAAAAGAAGAGATTCTCTAGAAGAACTTATAGGGCTACTTGAACAAGAAAATAGTATCTATAAAACTCTTGAAAAGCTTGATAAAGAAAAAAGGTATGTAGCACAAGCCCAAAATAAACGCAAAGAGCTAGAGCGTTTTAAAACAGCACTAGATACCATAAATGCAACAACAGAAGTGTATCAAAAACGTCTTGAAGTGATTGAACTTAATATCAACAAAGCGATAGAGGCTCAGGTGTACCGTCTGATGAAGATTGGTGTGATTATCTTAGTTGTTTTTCTGATCTTTTTCTCTTTAAAACAGGTAGTTAAAAAATATATCACTGACAATGAACGTTACTATATGGCAAATAAGATCATCACCTTTATGAATTTTACGGTGATTGTTCTTATCTTATTTTTTAACTATATAGAAAATGCATCTTATCTTGTTACCATTTTAGGTTTTGCATCAGCCGGTATCGCTATTGCGATGAAAGATTGGTTTATGTCTATTCTTGGTTGGCTTGTGATTGTTATTGGTGGGAGTATCCACGTGGGTGACCGTATTCGTGTCGATATGGATGGGATGAAGTATGTAGGTGATGTTATGGATATTTCACTGCTTCGTATGACTATTTTAGAAGATATCACGCTTACATCTATCACACACAACAGAAGAGCAGGGCGTATTATTTTTGTACCAAATAACTATGTATTTACGCGTATGATTGCAAACTATACTCACTCATCACTAAAAACTGTTTGGGATGGTGTAAAGATCACTATTACATTTGATTCAAACCATAAAAAAGCGATGCACCTTGTCAAAGAGATAGCAAAAAAATACTCAAAAGGTTACACAGATATCACCCGTAAACAGCTTAATAAACTTCGTCATCAGTATTCTTTGAAAAATACAAATGTTGAGCCTAGAATATATTCATTTATTGAGCCACATGGGGTTGATATTGAGGCATGGTACTTGACAAATGCTTATGCAACACTGACACTTAGGAGTGTGATCTCTACAGAGATACTTGATGCATTTAATGAGGCAGATGATATCACCATTGCATACCCTACACAAAAACTTCATATATCTTCACACGATGAGCAAACAAGTGAACATGCTCATGAAATAGTCTAAGGGATGATGATGAAAAAAGTTTATTTTAAAACCTTTGGATGTCGTACCAACATCTATGATTCTCAAGTGATGATGTCAGCTTTGAGTGAGTATGAGATCACTCAGAATGAAGATGAAGCAGATATGATAGTGATAAACTCTTGTACTGTAACAAATGGAGCAGATACTCATGTCCGCTCCTATATCTCTGGTGTAGAGAAGTCTGGTAGTGGTGCAAAACTCTTTTTGACAGGGTGTGGAGCACACACAAAAGGGGAGAGCCTTTTAAAAGAGGGAAGAATCCATGGTGTTTTTGGGCAAAGTGAAAAAGAAAAAATCGATACACTTTTGAAAAAAGAGCAACCCTTTTATGATCCGGGTGATTTAAACCATATTGACGATATGATTGTTGATGATTTTGTAGGAAAAAGTAGAGCTTTTATTAAGATCCAAGAGGGGTGTAACTTTCGTTGTTCATACTGTATTATCCCTTTTGTTCGTGGTGATGCAAGAAGTATGGATGAGTCAAAAATACTTGAACAGATAACCCGTTTGGCACTCAACGGTTTTGGGGAGTTTATCCTTACAGGAACAAATGTAGGATCTTATGGGGTAGATACGAAAACATCTTTAGCACAACTGATGAAAAAGATGAGTCAGATCAGGGGTGTAAGACGTATCCGTCTTGGAAGTGTTGAGCCTATCCAGATCACAGATGAGTTTAAAGAGATTTTAGATGAGCCTTGGATGGAGAAACATATGCACATAGCATTGCAACATACATCTCCTACGATGCTAAAGTTGATGAACAGACGTAATGTATATAAACAAGACAGAGAGCTTTTTGAGTTCTTAGCTAATAAAGGTTTTGCAATAGGAACAGACTTTATCACAGGTCATCCAGGGGAAACTCCAGAACTTTGGGAAGAAGCGATGCAAAACGCAAGAGAGCTTCCTTTGACCCATCTGCATGCATTTAGCTATTCAAAACGTGATGGTACACCATCAGCTCATATGAAACAAGAGGTAAATGGAAAACTTGCAAAACAACGACTTCATGAGATCGAAGGTTTAGTCGCGCAGAAAAATTATCAGTTTCGTAAAAACTCCTCACAACCATTGGATGTTTTAATAGAATCGTGTAAAGATGGGTTGTATCATGGATTAGATCAACATTTTAACAAGGTTATTCTAAGTGCAAAAGAGGATCTTGTAGGTAATTGGATCAGAGTTGAGCATTATCGTGTAGAGGAGGATACAACTTATGCAAACATCGAAGTTTAACCGTATAGCACTCTATTTTTCAGCATTTATTATCGTAGCACTTATCCTTTTTGCATTGCTTCGTGATGTAGCAGATCCAATCACTCTTGCAAAAGCAAATGAGATACTTCAAAACAAAAGTGTTCAAAAAGTTGTTGTTTCAAAAGAGTATGTGTATCTAAAAACTGCAGATGGATTTTACAAGATAGCATCTTCGCAAGTAACTCCAAAGATGTTTGTTGATTACAAGGTTGAAGTTGCAAGTGAATCAAATCTTCTCATTTATATTTTATATGGTGTATTGTTTTTAGGGCTTGGGTCGTTAGCACTACGTTTTTGGCAGAAAAAAAACAATATCACAATAGATACAAAAGGGATAACCAAAACTACGCAACAAAATCTTGAGATGCCAGAATTTAACACAACAATTGAGTCAATGAAAAGTGATGTAAGTTTTGATGATATTGGTGGTATAAGCGATGTGAAGATTGAGCTTGAAGAGATTATAGATTTTATGAAAAATCCAAAACGCTATAAAAGCTTTGGAGCTCGCATGCCTCGTGGTGTGCTTTTAGTTGGTCCTCCAGGTGTTGGTAAAACGATGATAGCCAAAGCTGTGGCAAACGCAGCAGGTGTGCCGTTTTATTATCAAAGTGGGGCTTCTTTTGTACAGATATATGTAGGAATGGGTGCAAAACGTGTTCATGAACTTTTTAATGCTGCAAAGAAAAATGCACCTAGTATTATCTTTATCGATGAGATAGATGCAGTGGGTAAAAAACGTGAAGGGCAGAGAAATGATGAACGGGAAGCAACACTTAATCAGCTTCTTACAGAGATGGATGGTTTTGAGGGTTCAAGTGGTATCATAGTGATCGCTGCTACAAACAAGATAGATGTTTTAGACTCAGCACTTCTTCGCGCTGGGCGATTTGATAGGCGTATTTTTGTGGAACTTCCAACAAAACGTGAAAGAGCTTCCATCTTAGAAAAATATTTACAAAAAGTTCCAAACGATGTAGATGTGAAAGTGGTTGCCAATATGACAGTAGGCTTTAATGGTGCAGCACTTGCAGCACTGGTAAATGAAGCAGCACTTTTAGCACTGAGACAAAAAGATTTTCAAGTGACATTAGAGCATTTTCATCAGGTG
>JAMORZ010000121.1 GCA_027063295.1 Sulfurimonas sp. | reverse complement strand
GTGACACTCAATCCTACACGTATAGAGGCATTTAAAGCACTTGAGAGGATGGGTGCAGATATCAGCTACGAGCTTACAGATAACAAGTATGAACCAATAGGAAATATAAGAGTAAAGTATGCTCCACTTCATGCCATCACAGTAGAGCATAACATCTCGTGGCTCATCGATGAGCTTCCAGCTCTTAGTATAGCTATGGCTTGTGCTACGGGTGAATCAGTTGTGAAAAATGCAGAAGAGCTTCGTGTTAAAGAATCAGATAGAATTGCAACTGTTGTGGAAGGACTTCGTGCATGTGGTATAGAGGTGCATGAGTATAAAGATGGGTATCGTATAGTAGGTGGTGAACTTCATAGTGGAAGTGTTGAGAGTGATGGAGATCATCGTATTGCTATGAGTTTTATCATCGCTGGACTTAAATGTGGTATGGAGGTGAGTGACTTAGAGTGTATTAACACCTCTTTTCCAAACTTTTTTGAACTATTGCAGAAGATAACAAAGGTTGATTTTTCGTGAAGATAGAATTAGCAGAGAGTTATGGTTTTTGTTTTGGTGTTAAACGTGCTATCAAGATAGCAGAAGAGAACCAAAACGCGGCGACTTATGGACCACTTATTCACAACTCAAAAGAGATAGCACGTCTTGATCAGGATTATAAAGTTGGACTAGTTGAAGACTATAAAGTGTTTCAGCCAGGTGATAAAGCGATTGTCAGAACTCACGGAATTGTAAAAGATGAACTTGCAAAACTCAAAGAGAGTGGGGTTGATGTTGTTGATGCAACATGCCCTTATGTGACAAAACCTCAAGAGATAGCTCAACAGATGAGTGAAGATGGCTATGATGTTGTGATCTTTGGGGATGTGGCACACCCCGAGATCAAAGGGGTAAAGTCTTATGCAACACATGATGCAGTTGTTGTAACAAACACGCAAGAACTAGAGGAGCTTAAACTCAAAGAGAGAGTAGCACTCATCGCCCAAACTACTCGTAAAGTAGAAGACTATATGCAGATAGCTGAGTATCTTATCCCTCGCCATAAAGAGGTTAGAGTATTCAATACCATTTGTAATGCAACTTTTGAAAATCAAGAAGCAGTACGAAAACTCTCAAAAAGAGCTGATGTTATGGTTGTGATTGGTGGGAAAAACTCATCCAATACAAAGCAACTTTTCAACATTGCAAAAGAGAATTGCTATGATTCTTACCATATAGAAGATGAAAAAGATTTGGACTTTACTTGGTTTGAAAACAAAAAACTCTGTGGCATTAGTGCTGGTGCTTCTACACCTGATTGGATTATCCAAAATGTTGTAGATACTATCGAAAAAAGGGTGAATTCTTAACAAAAGTTTCACTCTTTTCTTATTTTTCCCTATAAACTTCTTTATTTAATACCAAAATAATCATTTTTTCGCTATAATCACGACAATTTTTATGTAACAGAGGATAGGTAATGGCGTTCGATAACGAATCATTTGAAGAAGAAGAAAATTTTGCAGAGATGTTTGCAGCAAGCGAGAAACAACAAGAGACTAGCCGTATTGTGGAGGGTGAGATTGTTGAGATTCAAGCTGATGAAAATAGAGCATTAGTAGGTGTAGGCGATAAACTAGAGGGTATTATTAACCTTGATGAGATTAGTGAAGATGGTGAACTAAAGTTCAACGTTGGTGATAAAATCAAAGTTATGATTATGGGATACTACAATGAGCGTCCTAAAATCTCTTATAAAAAAGTTTTAGAGCAAGAGAAAACTATTGAGTTTATTGATGCACACAAAGAAGACTTCGAGAATGTAGTTGTTGAAGGTGTGATTACTAAGAAAAACCGTGGTGGTTATGTTGTAGAAGCTGATGCAGTTTCTTTCTTTATGCCACGTTCACTTGCTGCATTTAAAGAGAGTGATGATGTAATCGGTCGTAAGATTAAAGCTCAGGTTATCAAGATAGATGAGGCTGAAAATTCAATTATCATCTCAAGAAGAAAACTTTTCAACGAAGAGCGTAAAAAGAAAAAAGAGATTATCGATCAACTTATGGCAGAAGATGTTGTAGTTGAAGGTGTTATCAAAAAGATCACTTCATACGGTATGTTTGTTGATGTTGGTGGTGTTGATGGACTTGTTCACTATAATGAGATCTCTTATAAAGGGCCAGTAAACCCTTCTAAACTTTACAATGAAGGTGATACAGTAACTGTAAAAGCTATCTCTTACGATAAAGACAAACGTCATCTTTCACTCTCTATCAAAGCAGTACTTCCAGATCCATGGGAAGAGGTTGAGTCTGAGTTAGATGAAGGTGATACTATCACAGTAACAGTTTCAAACATTGAAAACTATGGTGTATTTGTTGACCTTGGTAATGATGTAGAAGGTTTCTTACATATCTCTGAGATCACTTGGGATAAAAATGTAAAAAATCCAGCAGATTACTTAGAAGTTGGTCAAGAGATCGATGTTGAAGTTATTGAGATCAACCCTAAAACTCATAAACTTCGTGTTTCATTGAAAAAACTTTTACCAAAACCTTTTGATGAGTTCTTAAAGAACTACAGAGAGGGTGACATTGTAACTGGTACAGTTACTTCACTTACTGATTTTGGTGCATTTGTTCGTATCGCAGGTGTAGAGGGTCTTTTACATAACCAAGATATCTCTTGGGAAAAAGGTACTAAAGCAAAAGAAGTTTTAAAATCTGGTGAAGAGGTTGAAGTTAAGATTGCTAAAATCAACGAAGAAGATCAAAAGATCTCTTTAAATAGAAAAACTCTTTTAGAGTCTCCTATTGATAAATTTGCAACAACTCATAACAACAATTCTATTGTTACTGGTACTATCCGTGACATTAAAGATTTTGGTGTGTTCGTTTCACTTGAAGATGGTGTTGATGCGCTTATCCGTGATGAGGATTTAGCTCCACTTAATAAAGAAGAGTTAGAGCCAGGTCAAGAGATCGAAGCTGCGATCGCTGTTATCGATACAAAACGTGATCGTATTCGTCTTTCTGTGAAGAAACTTGACTACATCAAAAATCAAGCAATGCTTGAACAAATCAATGACACTGAGTCACACTCTTTAGGTGATTTAATTAAAGATAAATTTAAGTAGTCTTAAATGCAAAAGCTTCTAAAGTGGTTCGCTCCTCTTTTAGCTTTAGCAGTAAGTATATTTTTAATCTTTTTCCTCATCTCAATCAACTCAAATGTTGATTTGGGAGAGGGAAAACCATTGGAACTAAAAAGTTCTGTAAAAAACATAAAGCCAGAAAAGATGTGGCTTGAACATTTTTCAAATACACAAAGAGAAGGTTTCTCTTTCCCTGTAAATGAAGTCTTCATAAAAGTTGACTTAGATGAAAAAATAACTAAAACCATTACATATAAACTTTCAGCTGCTCTCTTGGATCCGTATCAGATTTTTTGTTTGAAAGAGGAACTTGCAAGACATAAGTTGAAGTACTATCTCAAGCAAGATAAAAAAGGGATGGAGTTACTTATTTATTCACATAGTGTAAATAAATTGAACAACTTGGTAAAAGTGTTGAAAAATTACAAAATCAAGGCTGCAATAAAGCCATATAAAGAGGAATATTAATGCAAAAATATACAGTAGTAGTATGTGACCATATCCATGAAGCTGGTCTTAAAATGCTTGAAAATGATGAAAATATCAATTTTATCATGGCGGCAGATGAGCCAAAAGATAAACTTGTTAGCGAGATTATCCCACAAGCTGATGTAGCAATTACAAGAAGTTCAACAGATGTTGATGCAAACTTTATCGCTCATGCAAAAAATATGAAAGCGATTGTTCGTGCTGGTGTTGGTGTAGATAATGTAGATATCCCAGGATGTTCAAAAGAGGGTATCATTGTTATGAATGTACCAACTGCAAATACAATAGCAGCAGTAGAACTTACAATGACACATATGCTAAGCTGTATGAGAATGTTTCCATACTCTCATGATCACCTTAAAAATCAACGTATCTGGAAACGTGAAAAATGGTATGGACATGAGCTTAAAGGTAAAAAGCTTGGTGTGATCGGTTTTGGTAATATCGGTAGTCGTGTAGCAAAACGTGCAAAAGCTTTTGAGATGGATATCGTAGCTTACGATCCATATATCCACCCATCAAAAGTGACTGATCTTGATATGACCTATACAAAAAACTTTGATGATATCTTAGCATGTGATCTTATTACTATCCATACACCAAAAAACCAAGAGACTATAGGTATTATTGGTGAAGCAGAAATCGCTAAGATGAAAGATGGTGTAGTGCTTATAAACTGTGCAAGGGGTGACTTGTATAACGAAGATGCACTCTACAATGGTCTTAAATCTGGTAAAATCCGTTTTGCTGGTATAGATGTGTTTGGTAAAGAGCCAGCAACAGACAATAAGCTTCTTGATCTTGATAACATTGTAGTATCACCACACCTTGGTGCAAACACTTATGAATCTCAGTATAACATTGGTACTCAAGCAGCAGAAAATGCAATCGCAGCTGCAAAAGGTATCGCATATCCAAACGCAATGAATTTACCGATAGATGAGTCTAAGATCCCTGCGTTTGTTAAGCCATTTTTAGAGATGGGGCAAAAGATAGGTTTCTTAGCTTCTCAGATGAATAAAAGTCAGATTGTATCTATCAAGATCTCTGGTCAAGGTGAGATTGGTGAGTATGTTGACTCACTCTCAACTTTTGTAACAGTTGGTGCTATGAGTCAAAGTGCAGGTGATAAAATCAACTATGTAAATGCAGACTTTGTTGCAAAAGAGAAAGGGATAGAGATAGAAGCTGAGTCATTAGGTGACTCAACAGTTTATAAAAACCTTATCACTGCAAAACTTACAACTGCTGAGGGAACAACAACTATCTCAGCAACTATTTTTGATGATGGTGTACAGCGTATCACTGCTATTGATGGCTTTGACATTGAAGTAGCTTTAAAAGGAGATATGATCCTCTTTAAAAACTCTGATGTTCCAGGTGTTATTGGAAGCATTGGTACAACATTAGCAAGCAATAATGTAAACATTGCTGACTTTTCATTGGCAAGAAATAACAATAAAGAAGCATTGGCAGTTATCTTAGTTGATGATGCAGTCAATGATGCTACATTAGAGCAACTCTCAAATCTAGAAGCTTGTCTATCTGTAAGTTACGCAAAACTTTAACATCTCTTCTTTGAGCCTTTTATAGGCTCAAATTTCCCCTCTTCTACATTTTATCTTCTATTTATCGATAATAAATATAATTGTTCTTCTATAGAACTATGTAAAAAAGAGGAAAAAATAAAATAGAGGAGAAGTAACTCCAAAAAGGAGTTACTATTAAAGGGAAATTTCTAGAATTTGTAATCTAGTTGTACCCAAGCTTTTGCTGTGTCATTTTCATGTCCAGAACCTGTCTCACCAGCCATATAATAAGCAAATTTAACAAGACCATTTACACCTTTAAGACCAGGAATACTGTTTGCATATACAGCATCAATTTCAGATCCTAAATCTGTCTTATCACCTGTATCTGCATCAAATTTATGATACACTGCAAGTACTTTACCGAAACCTTTTGCTTTATAACCAAGACGTGCATTCATATCGATAAGACCATTGTCATGTGTTCCTGGAAGTAAGAACTCATCGGCCCAACCATTAAATTTGTGATTTGTACCAAGTGGTGTTGAAAATGCAGTTTCATCACCATCTTTACCACTTTGGAACTCGTAGTTAGCACCAACTAAAACACCAGAGATGTTAGCACCTAAGTCAAAGTTCATATAGTTAGCATCAGCTTTACCAGTTGTTGAAGTTTGCTCATGAATCTCCATCGTAGCATCACTTTGCATTGCATACTCTGCACGGTATGTAATAGTTGCTGGATCCATCTTCACTTTACCAGTAAGAGCTAAACCATAAGTATCATGAGTATTTGCGATCATATAGTCATAAGCAGTGATCTTTAACTCATCCATCACTTTATAACTTGCATTTAAAAGTACAGAGTTTGTGCTTACTTTATCCGTATTTGCAACACCTTCAAATGCATATACCCATGCAGCTAAAAGGTTTAAGTTCTCAACAGAGTTATCTGCAACAAATAAAGAGTCATAACTTCTCTCTAGTTGTCTCCAGCCAACAGTACCGATGAAACGTTGGTTATCAAGGTTTACTTGACCACGACCAGCATGGAGAGTTGTTTTGTTGATCTTGTATGTTAACTCTAAGTTAGAAAGCATTGCCGTAGCAGGATCAACAATTTTATTACTTGTTCCACCATTTGTTAAACCGTTTTCAGTTGTCCAACCAAAATCATACACACCAATCAAACCGATGTTTGCAGTTAAGCCATCAACACCTAAAAGTCCAGAAGATGCACTTAGTTTTACACGTGACGTAAGAGCTTGACCAGCATCTTTTTTATCATCTTTTGTATCTGCATACTCATATCTTGGACGGATTTGACCTTTTAGTTTTACATCATCAAAGATACTAATCCCATCTTCTGCTGCACTTAGCGCAGATGGTGTACTCATCATAGCTGTTAGTGCAACAGCTGACATCATAATTTTTTTCATATTTTCTTCCTTATGTTTGTTTGAGATATTGCTATCTCTGCAAAGGCTAAGAAGTTAGACTCTGCACAGATAGCAACTCTTTTTTAAGAGTTACTTTTCTCTACTACTGGAGTGATCACTGCTCCACGTTCCTCTTCTATCTTTTCACGTTGTTCTGCCATTTGAAGACGAAGATCATCCATCACCAACTCAGAGACACTTTCATCTCTAAACCAACGTACTTCATCAACATGTCCACCATACATCTCACCAAGAGACTCTATGTTCTTTTCAAGCTCTTCAAGATTGTTACATAACATCACTCTGCCATCAACAGTATCTTTGAGCTCTATAAACCAAGTATCGTCCAAATTTGCAAAAATTTTAGCTTCAAACACTACAGCCATCTTACTGCTCTCTCTCTTTTGCTGCATCAAACTCTTTGGCAAACGCAACCATATCTTCACGTTTTTTCAAATCGCCATTGTAAACTACTTTATCAACATCAGCATTTTGAGTATCTTGAAGAATCTTTGGTACGACATTACGGTTGTTGATAACTTCCATATGCTCATCGAGCTCATCTTCAGAGTATGCCATCTGCATATCTGCTGCTATAACATGAGGAATCGCTTCTATTACACGAAGTTTTTCTAACTCTTGAGATACACCATCACCCTCAATAGTGATAATAATACGCCCTTTTTCATCATGAAGATGATAATCACATGCTTCACAGTTTTTTAAATCTTCAACAACTTTTTCTACATGTTCTGGAAGTGTTTGTACAACAATACTTGAAATGTTCATTTTAAATCCTTAATAGTTTATTTATTTGTATATAATCGTTCGAGTTCTTTCTGAACTCTCTTTACGCATTGTATCATAGAGTTTTTGAAACTTGAGTTTTGTTTCATAGTTTACGGGTGTTCTGAGTGATTTATACTCAATTAGTTCACCATCTTTATAAACACCAGATATAATAGCTTCAACCCAGTAAAAACCTTTATCTTTTCTGATGTTTTTTACAACACCACTCCACTGTTTTTTCTCTTTGAGTGTTTTCCAAAGATCTGCAAACACAGACGATGGCATATCGGGATGTCTTACAATATTATGAGGTTTTCCTAAAAGCTCCTCTTGTGTATAACCACTTATCTTACAAAATGTCTCGTTTGCATATGTTATATTGCCATCAAGATCAGTTCTTGAGATGATAAGCTCATCTTGAGGTACTTGTGTTTCTACTAAAAATTCACTTTCATTAAACTCCATCGTAAGCTCCTATTTTACTTTGTAGAGGTTGACAGTATTGTCATCACTCGCTACAAAAAAGTTTTTTTCATCAATAAACAAGATTTGAACAGGTGTCATCTTGATATCTGTGTATGTACCAAGTGGAAGCTTTGAAACTCTTTTAAAAAGTGTAACATTGTTGTTCTCATCACTTGCATAAGCGATGATCTCACCACTTGGAGAGACTCCTGCACTGTAGATGATAAAATTAGATTTTTTATAGTATGCAGTGTTATGTTTGAGATCATACACTACAACACGTCTGTCTTGCCCTGCAGTGGCGATAATATTGTTTTTAAACGCAACATCAAAAACATTATCAAGATTTTCCCCTGAGAGTGTTTTGAGTAGTTTTCCATTTTTTGTATCAAAAATATGAACATCAC
>JAMORZ010000120.1 GCA_027063295.1 Sulfurimonas sp. | reverse complement strand
GGTCTTGTTGCAAATATCGACAACAAGCCGTCTCGCAAGGTTTTAAATGATGCCATAACTGCACTGGAGCGTATGATGCACCGTGGTGCGGTTGCAGCAGATGGAAAAACTGGAGATGGAAGTGGACTTTTACTTTCAATGCCAGAAGAGTTTATTAGAAAAGAAGCAGCAAAAGCTGGTGTAGAACTTGCAAGTCAGTTTGCAGTCGCTTCTGTTTTTACAAAAGATATCAAACATCTTGATACTGTTGAGGAGATCTGTGCAAACAACGACCTAAAAGTTGTTCTTCGCCGTGAAGTTCCTGTAGATACAAATGCACTTGGTGATCAAGCGATCGCATCATTGCCAAATATCGTACAGATGATTATCACTCCTAACTCTATTATGGCAACAAACAGATTTGATGCACTGCTTTACCTTTCACGCAAAGAGTGTGAGCATAAGCTTGTAGATGACAGAGACTTCTACATCGCTTCTATGAGTTCACGTGTCCTTTCATACAAAGGTCTTGTGATGCCAACACACATCAAAGAGTTCTATAAAGATCTTCAAGATGAGAGTTTTAAAATCTCATTTTCACTCTTTCATCAACGTTTCTCAACAAACACACTTCCAGAGTGGCGTTTGGCTCAACCGTTCCGTGCTGTAGCACACAATGGTGAGATCAATTCAGTTGAAGGGAACCGTATCAATGTAGAGATCAAATCTGAGTCTATTAAATCAGATGTATTTACAGATGAAGAGATCGCTCGTATCTTACCTATTTTACAACCTGGTGCATCTGATAGTGCTAGTGCAGATAACTTCTTTGAATTTCTTATCGTGAATGGTATGGACTTTTTCAAAGCTGTTCGTGCTGTTATCCCATCAGCTTGGCAAAATGCACCACATATGGATCCTGAACTTCGTGCATTTTATGAGTACCATTCAACTGTATTTGAAGCGTGGGACGGTCCAGCTGCGTTTTCTGTAACAGATGGTCGCTATATTGGTTGTGTACTAGATCGTAATGGTCTTCGCCCATCAAAATATATTGTGACAAAAGATAACAACCTTCTTATTGCTTCTGAGTATGGTGTTGTAGATATCGCAGAAGAAGATATAAAAGAGAGAGGTCGTCTACAATCTGGTGAGATGTTAGGGCTTGATCTTAAGTTTGGAAAACTACTCAAATCAAACCAAATTGATGATTACTTAAAATCATCAAACCCTTATATGAAATGGCTCAATGAGCATATGATCTATCTTCAAGAGCATGTTGATGAGCAGTATACTCCAGCACCTCAAATCGATAAAGATGAGCTTGTAAGAAAGCAAAAGTTTTTCAATGTAACTCAAGAGGTTGTAGAACAAGTTATCGAGCCTATGATGCGTGATGGCAAAGAGGCAGTTGGTTCTATGGGTGATGACACTCCACTTGCTGCATTTTCTGATAAACAAAGAAACTTCACAGACTTTTTTAAACAAAAGTTTGCACAAGTTACAAACCCACCGATCGATCCTATCCGTGAAAAAGTGGTTATGAGTTTAAATACAGGTTTTGGTGAGGTGCATAATATCTTAGATGAGATCCCATCTCATGCACACCGCCTAAAATCTATAAGCCCTATTATTACAGGTGAAAAACTAGAGATACTCAAATCGTTTGGTGATAAAAAATCACCACGTTACCAAGAGTTCTACCACAACACAACATTCTCAACTGCATATAAAGGTGAGCTAAAAGCTGCACTTGATGCACTTGTGGAAGAGGTGATAGAGTCTGTAAAAAATGATGGAACACGTATAGTTATCTTAGATGATTCTGCTTTCTCTGCTGAGAACAAGGTTATCCCTATGGCTATGGCTGTGGGTCGCTTAAACTCAGCACTTCTTAAAGCTAAGATCCGTCACCTTGTATCTATGATCGCTGTAACGGGTGAAGTGATAGACTCTCACTCTGCTGCTGTACTTATCGGGTATGGTGTGAGTGCGATCTATCCAAAAGTGTTGTTTGAAACAGTAGCAACTCACCTTGAAAAGTCAAAATCTATCAACATCACTTGCCATGAGGCATACAAAGCAGTACACACTGCGATAAACTCTGGTTTATTAAAGATTATGTCTAAGATGGGTATTGCAACTATTGCATCGTACAGAAACTCTGGTCTTTTTGACATCATGGGTCTTTCTCGTGAGGTGGTTGAAGATTGTTTTTCATCTTCACATGTGGCTATCCCTGGTCTTGGGTATGAAGATATCGATGAGAGAATTAAGAAGTATCACAAGTCTGCGTTTAAAAACGATGGATTTAAAAAGATTTTCCCACTTAATATTGGTGGTTTTTACAAGTTCTACACAGGTCAAGAGCATCACGACTTTGGTCCTGCAGTTATCCATGCTATCCATAAAATGGCTTCAAGTGGAAAAACAGAAGATTTTGAAGAGCTTAAACGTCTTGTAAATGGTCGTGGACTGAAGATGATCCGTGATTTCTTGGATATCAAATCAGACAGAAAACCGATAAGTATAGATGAAGTAGAACCAAAAGAAGCTATCTTTAAACGTTTTGCATCAGCTGCTATGAGTCTTGGTTCAATCTCTCCTGAAGCACATGAGACTATCGCTATTGCGATGAACCGTATCGGTGGTCAGTCAAACTCAGGTGAGGGTGGAGAAGATAAAGAGCGTTTTGGAACTGAGAGAGTTTCTAAAATCAAGCAAGTTGCATCGGGTCGTTTTGGTGTTACTCCAGCTTATCTTCGTTCTGCTGAAGAGATCCAGATCAAAGTTGCTCAGGGTGCAAAACCTGGTGAAGGTGGACAACTTCCAGGGCATAAAGTAACACCACTTATAGGTAAACTTCGTCATACTGTTCCTGGTGTTACACTTATTTCACCTCCACCACACCACGATATCTACTCTATTGAAGATTTAGCGCAACTTATCTTTGATATGAAACAAGTAAATCCTAAAGCTCGTGTAGCTGTAAAACTTGTTTCAACTGTTGGTGTTGGAACGATCGCAGCAGGTGTTGCAAAAGCTTATGCAGATAAGATCATCATCTCTGGAGGGGACGGTGGTACTGGTGCTGCTCCACTTACATCTATAAAGTTTGCGGGTAACCCGTGGGAGCTAGGTCTAAGTGAAGCTCACAATGCACTCAAAGCAAACAACCTTCGTGGTCTTGTTGAAGTACAGGCTGATGGTGGTCTTAAAACAGGTCTTGATGTTGTAAAAGCTGCACTTTTAGGTGCTGAGTCTTATGCATTTGGTACAGGTGTACTTACTATCGTTGGTTGTAAGATGCTTCGTATCTGTCATGTAAACAAATGTTCTGTAGGTATTGCTACACAAAACGATAAACTTCGTGAGGAGTTCTTCAAAGGGCATGTAGATCAAGTTATCAACTACTTTACACTTCTTGCTGAAGATGTACGTTCTATCATGGCTGAACTTGGTTATAAAACTATGGAAGAGATGATAGGTCGTGTTGATCTTCTTAAAGTAAAAGAGGATGATTTTGCTCAAAAATTTGACTTCTCTTCAGTACTTCACCAAGAGGAGGGTGTAAATACTCACCAGCAACCATTTAACCCAACTTTTGATGATAATGCATTTGAAAAAGATGTACTCAAAGAGGCTATGGTAGCTATCAAGTCACCAGACCAACCTATTAAGATTACACGTGAGATCAAAAATGTCCACCGTAGTTTTGGTGCACTTGTATCTGGTGAGATCGCTGAGTATTATGGAGATGAGGGTCTTAAACCTGATACTATCAAGATCAACCTTTCAGGTGTAGCTGGTCAGGCTCTTGGTGCGTTTATCGCTCCAGGTGTGAGCATCTACCTTGATGGTGTGGCAAATGACTACATCGGTAAAGGTATGCATGGTGGTAAGATTATCATCACATCTAAAAATGAGGGTGAAGAGTACTCTGCTGGTGGTAACACATGTCTTTATGGTGCTACAGGCGGTAAGCTTTATGTATCTGGTAGTGTGGGTGAGCGTTTTGCTGTTCGTAACTCAGGTGCGTTTGCTATCGTTGAGGGAACAGGGGATAATGCTTGTGAGTATATGACAGGTGGTGTTGTTGTTATCCTTGGTAAAACTGGTATCAACTTTGGTGCTGGTATGACAGGTGGTATTGCATTTGTGTATGACAAAGAGCATAACTTCATCGAAAATGTAAATGGTGAACTTATCGAAGCAGTAAGAATAGATACAGATGAGGGCGATGAAGCTCGTCACTACCTTAAACGTCTGCTCAAAGACTATGTAGTTGAGACTGAGAGTCAAAAAGCAAAAGAGTTACTAGAAAACTTCCGTGTAGAGGTTCGTAACTTCTGGCTTATCAAACCGAAAAACCTTACTAAACTTCCATTGAACTTAGAGAACGGAGACTAAAATGCGCGAATTTTTAACTACTGAGAGAATCGACCCAACAAAAAGATTGGTTGTTGAGCGTACAAAAGATTTTAATGAGATCTACGAGGTGTTTGGTCGTGATGATGCAGCAACTCAAAGTGACAGATGTATTCAGTGTGGTGATCCGTTTTGTTTAAACAAATGTCCACTTCATAACTATATTCCACAATGGCTTAAAGCTATTAGTGAGAAAGATTTGGAGTTTGCGTTTAAACTCTCAAATGAGCCTTCACCATTTCCAGAGGTTATGGGGCGTGTTTGTCCACATGACAGACTTTGTGAGGGTGATTGTACACTAAACGATGGTCATGGTGCTATCACTATCGGCTCTGTTGAAACACATATTACAGAAGAGGGTTTCCGTGCTGGATATACTCCTGATTTTCCAGGGATTACAACAGATAAAAAAGTAGCAGTAATCGGAAGTGGTCCTGCTGGTCTTTCTGTAGCTACATATCTGCTACGCTCAGGGATCGCTGTAACTATGTATGAGAGAGCAGATCGTGCTGGTGGACTTTTGACATATGGTATTCCAAATTTTAAGCTAGATAAAAAAGTGGTAGAGCGTCGTGTAAAATTACTTCAAGATGCAGGTATGGAGCTTGTGCTTAACTGTGAAGTTGGTAAAGATATCGCTTTTGAAGAGATAGCAGACAAACATGACGCGATGTTTATCGGTGTGGGTGCTACAAAAGCAAAATCAGCTGGCCTTGCAGGTGAACAAGCACCAAATGTATATGCTGCGATGGATTATTTAACAAATATTCAAAAGAAAAACTTTGGAACTTCGTATGAGAAAAAATTTGATTTTAAAGACCTAAATGTTGTAGTGATTGGTGGTGGTGATACTGCTATGGATTGTTTAAGAACTGCAAAACGTGAGGGTGCAAAGTCTGTTACTTGTCTCTATCGTCGTGATGAGCACAATATGCCAGGATCTAAAAAAGAGTACAAAAACGCAATGGAAGAGGGTGTTGACTTTACATTCTTAGCATCTCCAAAAGAGATCATCCTTGATGAGGCTGGAAACGCAATAGCTGTAGAGTATGTTAAAACTACTCTTGGTGCTCGCGGTACTGATGGTCGTCAACGTATGGAAGAGGTAAAAGGGAGTGAAACACGCATCAATGCTGATGTTGTGATCATGTCACTTGGTTTTGATCCTGTTGTTCCATCATTTTTGGCTGAAAATGGTATTGAAACAAATTCTTGGGGTGGCATCGTGATCAACGAAGAGACTCATGAGACAACTACTGCTGGTATCTATGCTGGTGGAGATTGTTTCCGTGGAGCTGATCTTGTAGTAACTGCTGCATTTGATGGTCGTGAAGCTGCAAGAAGTATTGTAGAATCACTTCTTAACTAACTAGGTTTCTACTCACACTCTGTGGGTAGAAACTTTCCTTTTTTTTCTCAAAAATCTTCAAAAACTTTTCTAAAATTCTTTAAAATTAGTATAAATTTGCTATAATAAGAGACTTTTTATATAATTTAAGGATTTTTTTTGAACTTACTAGATCTCTTTACTAAAACATTTGAAAACAAACAGCCTGTAAAAGCAGAAGCATCTTCACACTGGATCAAGTGTAAATCATGCCACTCAACGATGTACTACAAAGAGGTTGAGAACCAAAGTTATGTATGTCCTAAGTGTGGTTTTCACCTTCGTATCGGTGTAAAAGAGAGACTAGAGCTTTTAGCAGATGAGGGAAGCTTTATTGAGCATGATGCATCACTAGAGCCTGTGGATCCACTCAACTTTGTAGATAAAAAACCTTATAAAAAACGTATTGAAGAGGGTTTTGCAAAGACTGGTCGTAAGTCTTCTGTAGTGTCTGGAAGTATAACTATGAATGGTGTTAAAGCTCAGATAGTTATCTTTGACTTTGCATTTATGGGTGGAAGTCTTGGCTCTGTTGAGGGTGAGAAGATAGTTCGTGCTGTAAATCGTGCTATTGAGAACAAAGAGGGGCTGATTATTCTTTCTGCTTCTGGTGGAGCACGTATGCAAGAGTCAACATTCTCTTTACTTCAGATGTCAAAAACTTCTGCCGCCCTTGCTAGACTTGCTCATCATAATCTTCCATATATCTCAGTTTTAACTGACCCAACTATGGGTGGTGTATCTGCTTCATTTGCAACACTTGGAGATATTATCATTGCTGAGCCTGGAGCACTTATTGGATTTGCTGGACAGCGTGTAATTGAGCAGACTATCGGGTCTGAGCTTCCAGATGGTTTTCAGCGTGCTGAGTTTTTACTGGAAAAAGGTTCAGTAGATATGATAGTGAACCGCAATGAGCTTAAAAAGACACTAGCAGATCTTTTAACACTTCTTAAAGTATAACTTCTTATGAGACTCTATGCACTTTGTGATCAAGATATGCTTGATAGCAAGGGGGTTTCTCTTGCTACATTCCTTGATATTACCAAACAAAACAATGCTGAGATTATTCAGTATAGAAATAAAAATGCAGATATTTTAACTATCAAAAGAAATCTTATTGAGATTCGTAAAAACTATGATGGTTTTTTGATTGTTAATGATGTTTATGAGCTTGTAGAGTTTTGTGATGGTGTGCATCTTGGACAAGAGGATCTTATGAGTGTTGATGTAGATGTTGTAAAAGCTGCTAAAATTGTACGAAGTGTGATAGGAAGTGATAAAATCTTTGGTATCTCAACCCACAACAAAGCAGAAGTGTTGCAAGCAAATGAGATGGATCTTAATTATATAGGTCTTGGCGCTTACAGAGAAACATCTACTAAAAATGATATCTCCCATATCTTGGGTGAGCAACTAGATACGATAGCATCCTATTCAAAACATTATGTTGCAGCGATTGGTGGTGTGAGAAAAAATGATAAGTTTGAGCATGTAACTTATCATGTTATAGGTAGTGGGTTGTTGGTTTAGATGAAGATAGATATTATATCGATAGCAAAAAAAGAGAAGTCTATTTATGATCCTCTCTATAAAGATCTTACAAAAATGATTTCACGTTTTGCAAAAGTGCAAGATATTGAGCTTTTTCCAAAAGATGTAGCAAAATCACACACTATCTCACCAGAAGCCTCACAGAAGGCATATACAAAAGTTTTAGAACCTTATGTAAATGGTGGTTTTAATATTGTTTTACACCCTGATGGAAAATTAATCGATAGTTTTGAATTTAGTAAGCTATTAAATGATAAAATGTCAGTTAAATTTTTCATAGGTGGCGCTTATGGCTTTGAGGATGAGTTTTTAAAAAAGGGAGATAAGATTATAAGCTTATCAAAACTCACAATGAGTCATAAGGTTGCAAAAGCAGTTTTGCTTGAGCAAATTTATAGGGGATTTTCTATTTTAAGTAATCATCCATATCACAAATAAAGAAGAGGAAAAGTAATTGCAAGAAAGTGAATTAAACTACTTTAAAGAGATTTTAGAGAGTCGTAAAGCACAGATTTTAAAAAATATCAGTGGTGTTAATGATGAGTTGGAACAGTTGAACTCATTAGAGTTAAATGATGAAGGTGATCATGCTTCGGTAAATAACAATTCGATGGTAGAGTCTGCAATCGTAGAACAACAGCGTCAAGAGCTAAAAGAGATCGATGTAACTTTAGGCAAGATTACATCTGGTGAATATGGTATCTGTGAGATGTGTGAAGATGAGATAGGTTTTCAACGTCTAAAAGTTAAACCTCATGCAATTTATTGTATCGATTGTAGAGAGATAGTAGAAAAATCAAAATAAGGTAATTTCCATGCATATTAAAAGATATACGATAGCTGCATTTATATTGATATTTGCTGTAGGTGCATACGTTTATACGTATGTAACACAAGAGAGT
>JAMORZ010000119.1 GCA_027063295.1 Sulfurimonas sp. | reverse complement strand
GTAGATTTTGAAGCTTACTCTTTACTTTCAGGGGCAATCCATTTTCAAAAAATAGCCCTCATTGAACCAAAAATTTACATAGAATACTACAAAGACAAAACTCTCAACCTTCAACATATCCTCAAACCATCCACTCAACCACAACAAGAAAAAACTCAAAAAGAGGAAAATACACCTCTACAACACTTTATAGTTGATCGTTTTATCCTTGATGGTGGATATATCGGGTACAAAGACTTTACTCGTCAGCAAGAGTTTACATTTTCACTCAAAAGGATAGGGTGTAAGATAGAAGATATCGATACACAAAAGATAGATACCAATGGAGCAAAACTGCGTTTTTACACTCTCCTTGGAGATGGTGGCTTTTTAGAGTTGCGAACATCCATAGAGAATTTCTCCCCATTCATCGCTCATGGAGATATCTCTTTTGAGGCAAGTAAACTCTACACTGAGTGGAAATATCTTCAAGAAAATCTCAACCTTGAAGTTGCCGATGGGCATATCTCATTTCATACAAACTATACACTCAACCTTGAAGATCTCAATGCAACAAAGATAGAAGATCTCAATATAGTCTTTGAGAAGCTTAGAATCAAACCAAAAAATGGTTTTCAAGATGTGCTCAATATCAACAAAGCATACATAAACAATGCACAGATATTCCCTTTTTCCCAAAAGGTGCAAATAGAAAAAGTTGGTATAGATGGTCTTGCTTTGGATGTTAAACGCAATACTGATGCAAAAATAGACTGGATGCAATATATCCAAACAAATTTCCCACAAATGCAACCATCACAAAAAAAACAAACGCAAGAGCCAACAAAACCATGGGATCTCAAGATCAAAGAAGTTACCTTGGAGAATATCGGTGCAACTTTTCAAGACAACCATATCAAGCCTCATGTTACAACAACACTCAATACTCTCAATCTCTATGCACAAGATATCACTCTTGAGGGTTCTAAACCTTTTCATTATGAGATGAATCTTAAACTCAACGATACCTTTTTGTGCCAATCAACAGGTGAGATAACACATAAAAATCTTCAAGTTCGATCATCTACACTTTGTAATGGTTTTGAGATCACGCACTACAACCCCTACATAGACGACATCGCAAAAAAATCTCTTCAAAAATATGATATAGATTTACAAAAAGCTATGTTTGGTTTTAAAGTAGATCTTCAACTTCACAAAGAGAACAATACAACTATTGCCATTGACCTAAATAACACTAACTTAATCTTGAGTGATTTGTTGATTGCCAAAAAAAGCACTCATGAAAAACTCATAGAACTTAAAAGCATTGATCTTTTAGGGCTAAACTATACCTCTTTAAACAATACCGTTCAACTCAACGAGTTTGCTATTCACAACTTACACCTGCTTCCAAAAAGGTATAAAAACAACCTACTTAACATTAGTGATCTTATCGTTGCAAAAAAAAGTACAGAGAAACAAACAAAACAAACAAACGAAACTTCCACTCAGCCACTCCGTGCACAACTCAAACACTTTCATCTTGATGATGCAAAAGTAAGTTTTCAAGATCAAAAACTACCAAAGAGCACAACTACAACTCTCGATAAGATACAACTCAATGCCTACAACATAGACATAGCAAAAAAAACATGGCTTAACTATGCTCTTTCTTTGCGCATAAACAAACAAGGCTACATCAAAAGTAAAGGAAAAATCCAGCATACACCTTTAAAGCAAAAAGGGGATCTTAATATTGAACATATATCACTCAAAGAGATCACTCCATACTTACAAGAAAAAGCGTTTGTTAGTATCGATGATGGAAGTTTTTCACTCAAAGCAAAAACACTTTACAATGTTTCTCAAACAAAACCAGATCTTCAACTCAATGGCTCTTTTTTACTGCAACAACTTTATGTTGTAGATAGCCGAGATAAAAGCTCCCTTGTCTCCCTTTCTGACCTTGCTCTTAACAAAATCACATTTGAGCTCTTTCCAAACAGACTCTATGTAGATGAGGTGGATGTTGGAAGTTTTTACCTTGATGTGTTAGTTGATAAAAACAAAAAACTCAACTTTGTAAAACTTCTCAAAGATACAAACGCAACAAAACAAAATACACAAACAGCAACAGAGATAAAAAAAGACAACTCAAAAGAGAAGCCATTTCCACTCAAGATAGCAAAAGTAAAAATCAAAGAGGGAAATATGAAGTTTGCGGACCTATCGATTCCTATTGAGTTTAGAACACTCATACATAACCTTCATGGAGATATCTACTCTATCTCAAATATGCCAGGAGAGACCACTTATGTTGATCTTGTAGGTGATGTTGACAAATATGGCTCTACAAAACTCAAAGGAAGTCTCAATGGCTCAAACCCAAAAGAGTTTACCGATCTTGACTTTTACTTTAAAAACCTTGAGCTCAATGCCTTGAGTGGATACTCCGCTTCATTTGCAGGGTACGAGATAGATAGTGGAAAACTCTACCTTGATCTTGGATACAAGATCAACAACTCTGAGCTCTTGGGTGAGAACAGTATCATCATAAAAAACATCACCCTTGGAAAAGAGATAGAGGATGAAAATGTTACAAAACTTCCTTTGGGGTTTGTTATTGCTTTACTTGAAGATTCAAACGGGGTAATCGATATAGATATGCCAGTAGAGGGTAATGTTGATGATCCAGATTTTAAGTATGGAGCACTTGTCTTTAAAACACTTGGAAACCTCATAGCAAAAGCAGTACTCTCCCCATTTCAGTTTTTGGGTTCAATGATGGGGATAGATGGAGAAGAATTGGAGTATGCTGAGTTTGAAGCGGGCAAATCAGATATCTTACCAACAGAGAGAGAAAAACTTGATAACATCGCAAAAATGATGCTCAAACGTCCAAAGATCTCTTTGAGTCTTGCACCTACTTACGACACTACTTTAGATAAAAAAGCTCTTCAACTTGAAAAACTCATCTCACTTGTTGTACAAAAAAGTGGCATTAGCAACAGAGATGAGCATATCAATGCGATGACTATCGATATGCTTGAAGATATCTATGATGATATAAAAGATGATGATAAAGTTCAAAAGCTCAAAGAGAAACTTCAAAAAGAGTATACTCAAAATGAAGATGCCTTTCACAGAGCATATCTCAATGCACTTTTAAAACTCACCATCAGCATTCAAAATGTCAATGAAAATGAGCTTGCTTTACTTGCAAAAACAAGGGTACAAAAGATACAAACATATCTCCATCTAACAAAACAAGTTCCTCAAGAAAGATTACTAATAAAAGCTTTACAAACCACAAATGAGAGCGATACAAAACAAGTAAAAATGAAACTTGAGATAGAGGTTAAATAATTTTTTGCTATAATTGCATCCTTCATTTAAAACGAACGAAACAGATACAAAGGATTTAGATGTTCGATATATCTAAATATAAAACATACACAAAAGGTTTACTCGCAAGCATTGCAGTTGCAGCTGTAGCGATGATGATTACCCATTTTATCACTTTTAGTACAGCAACTGTAGCTATCATTGTAGGGATGATCATTGGAAATATTTTTTACTCAACTTTTCATACAGATGAAGCAGGATTTAAAAGTGGCGTAAAATGGGCAGAGAAAGATCTGCTTATGTTTGCGATCGCACTTATGGGGATCAACCTAAACTTCACTATGCTTGCAAATCTTGGTGTTAAGACTATCCTTATTATCGTATTTGGGATGATTTTTACCATCTTTATGGGTGTGTTTTTAGGAAAGCTTTTTAAACTCAACTCGAAACTCTCTTTGATGATAGGGATAGGAAACGGTGTATGTGGAAGCTCAGCAATCGCTGCAACATCGGGTGTTGCAAAGGTAAATAGCAACGACATCGGTGTGAGTATCGCTCTTGTAAACCTTATGGGAACGATAGGGATCTTTTTAGCACCATTTTTAGCACACTACTTAGGGTTTGATGATGTTCAAGCCGGTATATTCACGGGTAATACTCTCCAAGCAGTTGGACAAGCTGTGGCTGCTGGTTTTAGTATCTCTGATGAAGCGGGACACTATGCGACTGTTGTGAAGATGGGGCGTGTTTTACTTCTTGTGCCATTGGTTCTCATCCTTATCTACATCGCTAAAAAAGAGGCAAAAAACTCTGAGGAAGATGTGTCTGAGAAAGCAAAAGTGGGTGTGCCTTCATTTATCTTGTGGTTTGTGTTTTTCTCTATCATCGCTTCGGTTGGTCTTTTACCACCAGAGACTGAGAAGATCATCTCTACTGTAAGCAAGTACATCACACTTATCGCTATGAGTGCTATTGGGTTGATGATCCACTTTGGAACGATAGTAAAAACTGCAGGTACTGCGTTTAAAGTCTCTTCTCTTCTTTTTGCACTCCAGTTGATGTTTAGTGCATTTCTCATTAGTCTGCTCTAAGAGATGAAGTTTTTAGAGAGCATCGACACTGAGGAGATACAGATCTACAAAGAACTTCGTGAGCATGCTTTTCGTGCCGATCGAAGTTTTATAGCCGATAGTCCAAAAGTTGTCAATCTTTTGCTTCAAACAGATATAGAGGTAAAAAGCATCTTGGCAACACAAGAGTACTACGATGAGTTTTTACCTTTGGTTGAAGCCAAAGGTATCACAAAGTGTTTTTTAACCACAAAAGAGGAGATGGGCAAGATAGTTGGGCACAAGATCCACCATCACTGTATGATGCATGGTACTCGCCCAGATGAAATAGCCCTTGAAGAGTTAGACGATACCATCTTGATGCTTGATAACATCACCTCAAGTGAAAATGTAGGAGCTATAGCTCGTAGTTGTGCTGCACTTGGTGTAAACTCCTATCTTTTGCCAAAAAGTTCCCCTCACCCTTTTAACCGTCGAGCTCTGCGTGTCTCCATGGGGTATGCTGCTATGCTGAAGATCCATATCTACGATGAGATACAAACGACCATACAACAACTCAAACAACTTGGCTACAAAATCTATGCTGCAGAGGTAACTCCGACATCAACACCTCTAAGCCAACTACAACCCCATCACAAGTCCGTTGTGATTATGGGGCATGAAGGAAAAGGGATAGATAAAAAGATATTGGAACTATGTGATGAGATCATCACCATAGAGATGCAAAGCGGCATCAAAAGTTTCAATGTAGCGATAGCCGCTTCGCTCATAATGTACCAGATGCAACACAAAAAGGATACACCATAAAAACAGATTTTTCAACACTTCCACTCTCAAAAGAGATGCTAGAGAACCTCACATCACTTGGGTACAACTCCATGACCCCCATACAAGCACAAGCACTTCCTGTTATCTTAGAGCATAAAGACCTTACCGCTCAGGCAAAAACAGGAAGTGGCAAAACAGCTGCGTTTGGAATAGGACTGCTTCATAAGCTCAAAGTGGAGCAGTTTCGTGTCCAATCACTCGTACTTTGTCCCACAAGAGAGTTGGCAGATCAGGTAGCAAAAGAGCTTCGCCGCATTGCAAAGTTTGCCCACAACATCAAGATACTCACACTCTGTGGAGGTGAGAGTTTTGGCAAACAAGCACACTCACTCTCCCATCAAGCACATATCATCGTAGGGACACCAGGTCGCATACTCAAACACCTTAACAAACAAACTCTTGAGCTAACACACCTACAAACATTAGTGCTTGATGAGGCTGACAGAATGTTAGATATGGGGTTTATTGAGGAGATAACATCTGTTGTTGCGTTTGCCCCAAAAGAGCGCCAAACACTACTTTTCTCTGCTACATTTGATGATGAAGTACTTGAAGTTGCAAACAACTTTTTGCAAGATGCTACCTTTGTCGAGGTTGTCTCACAAGAGCAAAAAGCTCAGATAGAAGAGCTCTTTTTTAAGTGTGAAGATAAAGATGCAACACTACTGAAACTTTTGGCAAAGTACAATCCATCGAGTGTGATGATATTTGCCAACACAAAGATAAAAACGCAAGAGATAGCGCAGTATCTTCAAGAGCATAAGGTTGATGCACTTGCACTGCATGGTGATCTGGAGCAGTATGAGCGAAACGATGTGCTGGTGCAGTTTGCAAACCACTCCACACCCGTGCTTGTCGCTACTGATGTTGCTTCTCGCGGACTTGACATAAAAGCACTTCCAATGGTGATAAACTACGACTTACCCCATCAACAAGAGAGCTACACCCACCGCATAGGAAGAACTGCAAGAGCAGGGGAGAAGGGGATGGCACTTAGCCTCTTTGCAGATGAAAATGAGCTGGAGTTGTTTGAAATGCCTCCAAGCACACAAGATGGTGAGGCACTAGATGAGGTTAAAGCCTTTGAGATGAAACCTGCGTTTGTAACACTTGTGATAGAGGGTGGCAAAAAAAACAAACTCAGAGCAGGAGATATTGTCGGAGCACTTATGGGTGGAGCAGGTGTTGCGTTTGAAGAGATAGGCAAGATAGATATCTACGAAAAACAAAGCTATGTAGCCATAGCTTCAAGTGCGATAGATAAAGCCTACAAAGGGCTAAAAAACAACACCATCAAAAAACGTAAATTTAGTGTGTGGGTGCTTTAATCTAACCACTTGGAGTAGTCTATCGTGTTTTGCACCTTTTGCTCTTTTGGTGGAGCGAGGTGTTTGAGTAGTACTTGTGGGTTTTGTGTAGATGGTTCAAACCCAAACTTCTCTAAAAACGCAACACCTTGTGGAGTCTTTGGAAGCTCTATACTCACACACGAGGAGAGGGCACTTTGCTCTTTTAAAAACTGCTCCATTAGTTTTGTTCCTATCCCTTGTTTGCGAAATGCAGGTTTTATAGCTATGTTAAGTACAGGACACTCCTCACATACAAACCCTTTGGAGTTATGCTCTTTGTTGAGTCTTCTGCTCCAGATAGCTCCACACACAACACTCTCTTGCATCACATAGATTCCAAGATCTTTTCGTGTGAGTCCATAAAAATCGTTATATATCTTAAGATGGGGAAGATCATCTAACTCTTTGCTTTGTTCATCAAGTTGTTGTGCATAGTAGAGCATATCTGTTACAATCTTTTGTTCACTTGAGCGTAAAAAGTAAAATTCCAATGACATAATCTCCCCTTGCTTTGGTCTATTTGTTTTTTGGATGTATTATAGCAGGCATAAGTTACACAAAAGGGTAAAAGATGGAACAACTTCAAAAATATATCATAAGCCATACAACAAACAATACACAAGAGATACTAGAAAGTATTTCATCGATGATATGTTCTAAAGAAGATTATATACCCCTAAGTGAAGAGAGTATTTTACAAGCTTTAAAACTTGATGGGGAGTTCTTGGTTTTAAAGATCTCTAATAAAGATATAGATGAAGAGCTTCAAACACAACGGATAAAATATCTGATCTCACAATCTTTAAGTATCATCGCTATGTATGAGTCTGATGGAACAAATGCACAACAGATAGAACAGTTTGTTAGTTATGCAAAAAGTTTTGTTGATGAGAGACAAAACTTTATTTTTGGTATCAAAAAGGTTGAAGAACTCTCCAACTACCCAATAGTAACTCTCTTTAGTGGAATCCTACCGATCAATCAACTTCAAATGAGCATCGGAAGTAAACTTTATGGGTTCATCCATGCTGATGAGGAGTATTTTAAAGCCCGTTTTAAAAATTTTCGCACAGAACTCTCAAAGAACTTAGGAGTACCCATACTTCCTGTTTTCGCACAAGAAGATACTACACTTAAACCTATGGAGCTACAGATAAAAGATTTTCAAATACAAAAGCTCATTGCTCAGTTTCAACTCTCTGAAGAACCTAGCAACGAGGTGATAGAACGCTACTTGCAAAGACTTTTTGCTATCTACAAAGCTCTTGAGAAAAGTAACTAAAAATCTGTTATAATTTAGATATATAGAGAAAGAGAGGATAAGAAGATGCAAGTTACAAATACTTTCCAAAATCTCAACACTTACCAACAACCTGTTATCCAACCTATTGAACTTCCTGATTACACAAACAAAGAAATTTATGATGCAAGTCAAGAAAATATTATCCGTGGTGATGATGGAAAATTGACACTAACTCCCCAAGGGGAGCTAAATCTTGCCAACAAAGAGCAAGAAAAAATAGATGAAGCTGCTACAAAAACCCAAGAACAAAAAGATGAACTTCGTGGTTTGGCAGTGGACTATCTGGAAGTAAATTCAAAAAAATCACAAGTTGAGATCTATCTTGCTGTTGCTACAGATGGGGCATACTCCTCAAATGATCAAACAGCAACGATCATCAGTGAGCTTCGTGATGTTCAAAAACAAAACAATAC
>JAMORZ010000118.1 GCA_027063295.1 Sulfurimonas sp. | reverse complement strand
CTCTTGTACAATCTCAAAGTAAGGGAGTTACATAAAGTAAAGCATCCTTTCAATGTTGATGGAAAACCTGTAATGAAAAATGTTCATTCTGTATTTGGTATGGCTTTTTTCCCAACAAAATATGGAAGTGTAAAGTTGATGAAAGTTTATATCGTTTTAGCTACAATTAACACTGAAAAAGAAAAAAGTGTTCAGATTACAGCAAAAGAGATACCTAGTTTTCAATGGGATAGAAACTATCTTTATATAAATGCAGCAACTGGTAAAGTTTTGAGACAGATCATTTCTGGCATTTTAGGGAAACCTTTTTAGTGCGAAAGAGTGTTACTTATATAAACATATAAAAAATAAATTTTATATCTTGTGTTTAGTTCTGTAACATCCTATAGTTTGCTTATCTTTCTTTAGTTATAATTGTTAAAATTTAACTTAACAGGGATAAATATGGGATTTGTAGAAGATTATAAAGCACATGTTGCAGAGCGTGAGGCACTAGGTGTTCCACCGTTACCATTAACTGCTGAACAAACAGTAGAGGTTATTGAGTTCATCAAAACTGGTGAACATACAGAGATGATGTTGGATCTACTCCAAAATCGTGTTGCACCTGGTGTTGATGATGCTGCTTATGTAAAAGCTGCATTTTTAAATGAGCTTGCTCAAGAGACTCACCACGTTGCTTCAATCTCTCCAGAAAAAGCTGTAGAGATGTTAGGAACAATGCTTGGTGGTTACAATGTAAAACCAATGATTGATGCACTCTCTTCAAAAAATGAAGCTGTAGTAAAAGCTGCTGTAAAAGCACTTTCTCATACACTTCTTGTATATGATGCATTTAATGATGTTGAAGAGCTTCACAAGGCTGGAAATGCAGCTGCTACTGAAGTAATGACTTCTTGGGCAAATGCTGAGTGGTTTACTTCTAAACCAGAGCTTGCTGAAAAAATCACAGTAACTGTATTTAAAGTACCTGGTGAGACAAATACAGATGATCTTTCACCTGCATCAGAGGCTTTCACTCGTTCAGATATTCCACTTCATGCAAACTCTATGCTTGCAGCAAAAATGGATAATCCACTTCAAACTATTGCAGAACTTAAGAAAAAGGGTCACCCTGTTGCTTATGTTGGTGATGTTGTAGGTACAGGTTCATCTAGAAAATCTGGTATCAATTCTGTTCAATGGCACATGGGTGAAGATATTCCAGGTGTTCCAAATAAACGTACTGGTGGTGTTGTACTTGGTGGTATTATCGCTCCAATTTTCTTCGCAACTTCAGAAGATTCTGGTGCACTTCCATTAGAGCTTGATGTAACACAAATGGAGATGGGTGATGTAATAGATATCTATCCATACAAAGGTGAAGCTCATAAAAATGGTGAGTGTATTGCTACTTTTAAACTTAACCCTAATACTATTACTGATGAAGTAAGAGCAGGTGGACGTATTCCACTTATTATTGGTCGTGGTCTTACTTCTAAAGCTCGTGCTTGTTTAGGTATGGGTACTACTGATATCTTCTTAACTGCTGAGCAACCAGAAGATACAGGTAAAGGTTATACTCTTGCACAAAAAATGGTTGGTAAAGCTTCAGGTATGGCTGGTGTTCGTCCTGGTATGTATGTAGAGCCTGAGATGAGTACAGTAGGATCCCAAGATACAACTGGTCCTATGACTCGTGATGAGATCAAAGAGCTTGCTGCACTTGGTTTTAATGCTGATTTAGTTATGCAATCTTTCTGTCACACAGCTGCATATCCAAAACCAACAGATGTAAAAATGCACCATACACTCCCAGACTTTATCTCTAACCGTTCTGGTGTTGCTCTTCGTCCTGGTGATGGAGTTATCCACTCTTGGTTAAATAGAATGGTTCTTCCAGATACTGTTGGTACTGGTGCAGATAGCCATACACGTTTCCCTATTGGTATCTCTTTCCCTGGTGGTTCTGGTATCGTTGCATTTGCTGGTGTTACTGGTTCTATGCCACTTACTATGCCAGAGTCTGTTCTTGTTCGCTTTAAAGGTGAGATGCAACCAGGTATCACACTACGTGATCTTGTAAATGCTATTCCACACCAAGCTATTAAAGAGGGTCTTTTAACTGTAGAGAAAAAAGGTAAGAAAAACATCTTTGCTGGTCGTATCTTAGAGATCGAAGGTTTACCAGATCTTAAAGTTGAACAAGCATTTGAGCTCTCTGATGCTTCTGCTGAGCGTTCTGCTGCTGCTTGTACAGTTAAGCTTAACACTGAGCCAGTTGAAGAGTACTTAAAATCTAACATCGTTCTTCTTGAGTCTATGATTGAGGCTGGTTATGAAGATCACAGAACTTTAGCTCGCCGTATCACAAAAATGGAAGAGTGGCTTAAAAACCCATCACTTATGGAAGCTGATGCAGATGCTGAGTATGCAGCAGTTATTGAGATCGATCTTAATGAGATCACTGAGCCTATCTTAGCATGTCCAAATGATCCAGATGATGTTGCTACACTTTCTGAAGTTCTTGCATCAGATCGTCCTACAAATATCGATGAAGTATTTGTTGGTTCTTGTATGACAAATATCGGTCACTACCGTGCACTTGGTGAAGTTCTTAAAGGTGAGGGTGCAGTTCCAACTCGTCTTTGGGTTTGTCCTCCAACAAAAATGGATGAGAAACAACTTACAGAAGAGGGTTACTATGCACTATTTGGTGCTGCTGGTGCACGTACTGAGATCCCTGGATGTTCTTTATGTATGGGTAACCAAGCACGTGTTGCTGATAATGCGATTGTGTTCTCAACATCAACTCGTAACTTTGACAACCGTCTTGGTAAAGGTGCTCAAGTTTATCTTGGTTCTGCAGAGCTTGCGGCTGTATGTTCACTTCTTGGAAAAATTCCAACAAAAGAAGAGTACCTTGAACTTACGAAAAAAATCCAAGGTAAAGAAGCAGATATCTATAAATATCTTAATTTTAATCTTATCCCAGACTATAAACTTAATTAGTTACAACTCTCTTAATATACAAGCTTTTTTTCAAAAGCTTGTATACACCATCCTTTTTCTTTATTTTTTTCTGCAACTTTTTGTTAGCCTAAAAAGTGTACAATATATAAGATACATATATATCTTATCTACTTTTTGACAAGGAGTGTCAGATGTCACAACTGCAGGATATTTTACCTTTTACAAAAAAACTGAGTCTACTCTATATTGATGAAGATCAAGAGATACTTTTAAAAGTAGGGCAGGAGTTAAGAAAAGTTTTTGCCAATGTAGATGATGCAAGTGATGCAACGATGGGCTTGGGTTTTTATAAACTCAATAGTTATGATATTGTTATTGTTGATGCTTCATCGTCGATTATGAGTATTGAACAGCTTATAAAAAATATAAAAGAGCACAACCCATCTCAAGAGATTATTGTGACATCAAGCAACACAGATAAAGAGTATTTATTGCATTTATATACTCTAGGTATCTTTAGAATTGTTACAAAACCTTTGAATATCCAAATACTTTTATCTCCTATTATTGATTTAGCAAATAAATTAAAATACCAGAGCTCGTTTTTACAAGAGGATGTAGAAAAGCTACGTTCTGATCTTATGTATGAGAGAAAACGTATTGGTCGTTTTATGCTAAATGAAAAAAAACTTACAGAAAAATTGAAAAGTTTTGAAGATAAAGTACATATTGATAGAAATATATATGAGCTAACTCGTCTTCCAAGTCGTTATGCTTTACAAGAGGCTCTCAAGGGTGAGGCACAATCTTTGATCTACATAAATATTGATCATTTTGATTTTATCAACAGTATTTATGGTATGGGAAAAGCAAATAAGCTTTTAAAAGAGTGTGCAAATCGGTTGAAAATGTTTCTTCCAAATAATGCAGAACTTTTTCATATTACTGCAGATGAGTTTGTTTTACTATTGCAGCAGCCTGCTCCAAAACAAGATATAATTTTAGCTCAGCAGATCCAATCACAGTTTAAAGAAGCACCTGTTGAGTTCGCAGAGTATTCTCAATTTATCGCATTTTCAATAGGGATCGATAGAGGGGAGGGCAAACAGCTCTTTGTTAATGCAAAAGCTGCATCAAAAGAAGCTAGGTTTTATGGAGGAGATAATATAATTGTTTATAGTCCACATTCACCATATATGAAGGAGCAAAGAGAAAATCTTTACTGGATAAATGTCCTAAAAAAAGCTTTTGATGAAGATAAAATCTTTACATTTTATCAACCAATTGTTACTGATACTGAATCAAAAGTAAAGCATTATGAAGTTTTATGTCGTTTAATGGATGAAAATAATGTTTTTATCGATGCAAATAAGTTTATTAACAGCGCAAAACTAATAGGATTTATTACACATATTACAAAGATCGTTATCGATAAAGCTTTTAAAGTATTTCAAAACAATGATTGTAGTTTCTCTATCAACATAAGTATGTACGATCTGCATGAGCGTTATCTTGTAGATTTTTTAGCATATAAATGTAAGCTTTACAATATTGATCCAAAAAGAGTTCATTTAGAGATTGTAGAAGATATTGTTTTGGCTAATTTAGCAGTGATAGATCAGCAGATCGAAGCACTTAAAAATCAAGGACATCCAGTTGTAGTAGATGATTTTTCAACAAAAAAATCCCTTTACAGTAGAATATGTGATATTCAAGCAGAATATATAAAGATAGATGGTAGCTTTACAAGAGAGATAGAGACCAATAAGGCGAACTATATTATTGTTCAAGGTATTATAGATTTTGCAAAGAAAAGTGGTATAAAAACAATTGCTGAGCATATCGAAGATAAGCGTGTTTATGAAATAGTAAAAGAGTTAGGTGTTGATTATGTGCAAGGGTATTTTATCTCTAAACCAGCTGCAGATCTGCAAGAGTAACAAAGACTACGAATTGATGATATCGTAGTCTAAAGGGTAGGTAGGGGTAAAGAGATTTGTATCGATCTCTTTATTTATTTTTTGATGAGAGAAGAGGATTGTTACTTTATTGTCAAATTCATCAGTATATTGGATCGATACAATAGAATCACCATCAAGAAAAATATGATAAATGGTATCTTCAATATGCGTTTCATAATGTTTAGAAGATATTTTTTTTGCTCTTTTTAACATATCAAAAAAATTAAATTCACTTGATATATTGCGTGTTATTACTTGTTCTAATTCTGGCTCAACAACTGTAAGTCTATAGGGTGAGATGTAGATACTTTTTGCAACAGGTTTTTTATATTTCCAAAGTGCATATTGTGGTTTTTTTGCCAAAATCTTCCCTGAGTATGTAAGAAGAGCTCCCTTTTCATCTTTTACTGTTTGCACAAACTCTGCACTAAAAGTGTTAATCTTTTTAATATCAGCATATGTTACACTTATAAGAAAAACAATTAGTAATAGTAGTCTCATTTTTATCCTTTGTAAAAGTTGTATTATACAATAGAATGTATTAGCATATTATTTAATATAAGATACTTTTAGTGTCACTTTTTTCTCTTTATAGTTTTTATAATAATATATGTGATAAAATGAGTAATAATTTCAAAATGCATTATATAGTAAACTATATAGTGCTTTAATAAGGTTGAAGATGCTACAGGCATTAATGGGTAAAATTTTCGGAACAGCAAATGATCGTGAATTAAAAAAGTATAGTAAACGTGTCAAAAAGATTAATGAGTTAGAGAAAAAGTATGAGCCAATGAGTGATGATGAACTCAAAGAATCGTTTAATACACTTAAAGAGAGTGTGTTAAATGGGGAGAGGACACTTGATGAGATTTTGGTTGATTCTTTTGCTATTACGAGAGAAGCAGGAAAACGTACTTTAAATATGAGACATTTTGATGTACAGCTTATTGGTGGTATGGCACTGCATGAAGGTCGTATTGCAGAGATGAAGACAGGTGAGGGTAAAACACTTGTTGCAACTCTTGCTATTGTGCTTAATGCGATTGAAGGTAAAGGTGTACACCTTGTAACGGTTAATGATTATCTTGCTTCACGTGATGCTAGAGAGATGGCACCACTTTATAACTTTTTAGGATTTAGTGTTGGAACTGTACTTGAAGATATGCATGATCCTGCAGAGAAAAAAGCTGCATACAATGCAGACATAACATATGGTACAAACAATGAATTTGGTTTTGATTATCTTAGAGATAATATGAGCTACTCTTTAGAAGATATGGCTCAACGTGATCACCATTTTGTTATCGTCGATGAAGTTGATTCTATTCTTATTGATGAAGCAAGAACACCTTTGATTATATCTGGGCCAACAAACCGTAATATGCAAGATTATATCAAAGCAAATGAAATAGCATTAAAGCTTGTAAGAGATGAACATTTTACAGTAGATGAAAAAGATAAAATCATCTTGATTACGGAGAGTGGTATCACAAAAGCAGAAGAACTTTTTGGTGTAGAAAACCTCTATAGTGCAGAAAATGCTTCTCTTCCTCATGCTCTTGATCAAGCTTTAAAAGCAAACTATCTTTTTGAAAAAGATGTTGATTATGTCGTGCATGATGGTGAAGTAGTGATTGTTGATGAATTTACAGGGCGTCTTAGTGAAGGAAGACGTTTTTCAGAAGGACTTCATCAAGCACTTGAAGCAAAAGAGGGTGTTGAGATCAAAGAGGAAACGCAGACTCTTGCAGATATTACATTTCAAAACTACTTTAGAATGTATAATAAACTTGCAGGTATGACAGGTACTGCCGAGACCGAAGCAACAGAGTTTTCTCAGATTTATAACCTTGATGTTGTATCTATTCCTACAAATATCCCAATCGCTAGAAAAGATCTCAATGACCTGATCTATAAAACAGAACAAGAGAAGTTTGCAGCAGTGATTGATACTGTTAAAAAACTTAGAGAAACAGGACAACCGGTTCTTATAGGTACTGCTAGTATTGAAAAATCAGAACTCCTTCATGAGGTACTAAAGCATGAGAAAATTGCACACACAGTGCTAAATGCAAAAAATCATGAGCAAGAGGGTGAGATTATTAAAGATGCTGGTCGTAAAGGAGCTGTAACGATTGCAACAAATATGGCTGGTCGTGGTGTTGATATCAAGATTGATGATGAAGTAAGAGCTCTTGGCGGACTTTATATCATAGGTACAGAGCGTCATGAAAACAGACGTATTGACAATCAGCTTCGTGGGCGTTCTGGTCGTCAGGGTGATCCGGGAACTACACAATTTTACCTTTCATTAGAAGATAATCTTCTTCGTATCTTTGGAAGTGATAAGATCAAGTCTATCATGGAGAGACTTGGTGTTGAAGATGGTGAATATATTGAGTCTAAAATGGTAACTCGTGCTGTTGAAAAAGCTCAGAAAAAAGTGGAAAATATGCACTATGAGGGTCGTAAGCAGATCGTTGAGTATGATGATGTTGCAAATGAACAACGTAAGATAGTGTACAAGTTTAGAAATCAGCTTTTAGATCCTCAGTATGACATAACACAAAAACTCAATGAAAACAGAGAAGAGTACATTTTTAATCTCCTTTCAAAAGCAGATATTTTTGAAGGTGCTGCAAGAGAAGACTTTGATCTTGAAAAACTAGCTGAACTTTTAAAAGAAGAGTTAAACTTTACACTCGATACCAAAGTTTTAGAAGGGCTTGAATATGATGAACTGTTTGCAAAAGTCTTAGAAGATGTAAAAACAGCATACGATACAAAAATGAGTGTTATCGATGAAGATGTTCGTCAGGAGATTGAGCGTGAATTTTACCTCAAAGAACTTGACAGTGCATGGAGAGAGCATCTTTATGCGATGGACAATATGAAAACAGGTATCCGTTTGCGTGCATACAATCAAAAAGATCCTTTAGTAGAGTACAAAAAAGAGAGTTTTAATCTCTTTAGTGAGCTCATCAGTGATATTAAGTTTAATACAATCAGAACACTTCAAATCATTCAATTTAAAGTTGAGTCAGCTGAAGAGGAAGCAGCTCGTATAGCAGAGATGATGAAAAAAGAACAAGAACAAAACGCAGCAATGATGCAACTCAATCTTTCTGATGAACCTCAAGAAAAAATTCAATCTGAAAAAAAGATAGCGAGAAATGACCCTTGTCCATGTGGTAGTGGCAAAAAATATAAACAATGCTGTGGTAAAAGCGGTCCTAAAAAAGGTGCGTTTGCATCTTGAAAACTTCTATCGTACCATATCTTGTAAAAAGATTTTTACGTTTTGATAAAGATCAGCCCTTTATTTTCCTTTCTGCTCTTTTAGCATTTTTAGGCATCACTTTAGGTGTTGCCGTTTTGCTTATA
>JAMORZ010000117.1 GCA_027063295.1 Sulfurimonas sp. | reverse complement strand
GTGTTGATGTTAGATGCAAACTCCAAAAGTTTGAGCATCGCTCTTGCATCTCCACCACTTGAAGCCACCAGATACTCTTGCGTTTGCTCATCGAGAATGAGTGAAGCTTGTTGTATCGCTCTTTGTAAGAGTGTATGCAATGCTGCGTTTGAGATGGGATGAAGTTCAAAAAGCATAGAGCGCGAACGCATCGCAGAAGTAAGGGAGAAGAAAGGATTTTCTGTAGAAGCTCCGATAATAAGCACAGAGTTGTTCTCCATCACAGGCAAAAGCACCTCTTGTTGGTTTTTTGCCAGACGGTGCACCTCATCGATGAAGATAAGTGGTTTTTGCAGAGCATTTTTGTACTGCTCAAAAATCTTTCTAAGCTGCTCCACCTTAAGTGATGTGGCATTAAACTCATAAAAAGGCAACCCCATCACACTCGCAATAATACGAGCCAAAGAGGTTTTTCCAACCCCTGCTGGACCATAAAAAAAGCTGTGCCCCAAAGCACCTTTTTCACACAACACCCTCAAGGGTGCATCTTGTGCACACAGATGTTCTTGCCCTACAAGCTCATCGAAACTCTTTGCTCTGAGTATCTGTGTAAAATCAGCCACGCTCTATTTGCCGCCTCTCTCTTTTGCTTTTTTCTCCTCGGCACGAAGGAACTTATGTAGTGCTGAGTACTCACTGCGTGTAAGATAGCGACTCTTACCTGTTGGGAGATTATTTAACTCTATCTCTGCAAAACTGAGGCGTTTCAGGTCTGCCACCTCAGCACCAAAGTGGGCAAAAAAACGGCGAAGCTCACGGTTTTTGCCTTCTGCGAGTGCAACTTTAAGCACCGAGTAGTCACTTCTGTTTTTTTGTATCTTGTAACCCAAAAACGGTTTAAACTCCATAGATTTTACTTTGGAGTGAGAGTGTGCTCCAGCTGTTGCATCTTCTAGGTACATCCCATTAAGCATAGCGTCTTCCATCTCAGGGGTAACTTCCCCTTTGATCTTGAGTTTGTAGATACGCTCGAGGTCTGACTCCATCAGTGCTGTTGCCACACGTGAAGCATCTGTAAGTAAAAGCAGTCCCTCAGATGCAAAGTCAAGTCGCCCTACAGGGATGAAGTGTTTGAACTTTTTATCGAGTGTATCGTAGATGGTTTTACGCCCCTTTGGATCTGACTTGGTAACAAGTTCCCCTTTTGGTTTGTTATATACTATTACGGTGTATTTCTCCTGTGCACTTACTTGTTTTCCACTGATATAAACAGTATCAAACCTCTCATCTACCTGTGTTGCAGGGTTCATCTCTATCTCACCATTGACACGTACATACCCATCTTGGATAGCTCTATCTGCCTCACGACGTGAGTAGGTTGAGTAGTGTGCTATAAATTTATTTAGTCTCATTGTATTTTCTCTTTTAATTTTTCTATATTTTCTTGTAGTATATCAAACTCCTCTTTACAAATAGAGAAGATAATATCTGCTTGAATATCCATATAATGATGAGAAATTAAATCTCTCATCCTAATAATCTCTCTCCAATATTTCTTTGGAGCTACTTGTTCTAAAAATGAACTATCATGTTTATCGATGTTTTTTAGGGCTTCACCAATAGTTTGCAACCGCATAATCGCAGCTTCGAATCTATCTAAACTCTCATCACTACAAAAAATCATCTGCCTTATCAACACCCTGGCATCTTCTTTTGACGAGAGATATACTCTCACCAATAAACTCCAAAAGTTCTAAAAGCGGCATCTTATTCATATATAGATAGTCTCTTGTTGTATCGATTTAAAAATCTCACTTTTTGCATGACGATGTTTGTTGACCATATCAACTTTTATTCCACCATATAAATCCTCAAGATAGTTCCACAAAGATGCTAACTTTCTAAAACTGTTCTCTTTGAGTTCGACATAGATATCTATATCACTCTGAGAAGTTGCCTCTCCACGGGAGCAAGAGCCAAAAAGACCTATCTTTTCAACCCCATACTCTTTTTGGAGATGATTTTTTTCTCTCAAAAGTGTTGCTAAGATATCCTCTTTTGTCATGAGATACCTTTCTCTATAAGGGTGTGGATATGCAACACCCCTTGTATATGTTTTTCTTTATCTGTAATGACAAGAAGTTGTATCTTTTTTTCCTCTATGAGTACAAGTGCATCGGATGCTAGCATATCTGCATCTTCACATACGGTTGGCTTTTTTGTTGCAAAATCTAAAGCCAAATTATCAAGAGAAAAGCTCTCACTCAAAAGTGCACGCCTTACATCACCATCACTCATTAGAGCAACTAATTTTTGCTCATCATCAACAATAAGTGCAGTTCCCAAACGCCCCTCACTAATAGCCAAGATGGCATCTTTGAGCTTTGCGTTTTGTGGTATGAGTGGAAGTTGTTGTGTTTGCATCAGGTTTGACACTTTGATGAAAAGCTTTTTACCGAGTGCTCCACCAGGATGAAACGAAGCAAAGTCACTCTTTTGAAAATCTCTTGCTCTCATCAGTGCAACTGCAAGTGCATCACCAAGAGCAAGTGTGAGTGTTGTTGAGCTTGTGGGTGCTGTATCTATGGGACATGCCTCTTTTTTGACAGGCATCTCTATCACCACATCACTATGACTACCAAGTGTTGAGTTTGCACTTTTTGTCATGCCAATGAGCTTTACCCCAAAACGTTTTATATGAGGCAAGATAGCACTAAGTTCTTCACTCTCTCCAGAGTAACTGATACCAAGTACTACATCATCACTCCCTATCATCCCCAAATCACCATGCAGTGCTTCAGTTGGATGAAGAAAAAAGCTTGGTGTTCCAGTAGAAGCAAATGTAGCTGCAAGTTTTGCACCAATAAGCCCACTTTTTCCAACACCAGTAACAATCAACTTACCCTTACATTCTAAAATGAGCTCAACAGATCTTGAAAAGTTATCATCGATCCCCTCAGTTGCATCGAGAAGTGTTTGTGCTTCAATCTTGAGTGTTTCTTGTGCGATAGTTTTGTAATTCATGATGATATTATACCTTTTTTAACTTGAGATGAGTATAATGGCATATAAGACAATGATTTTACAAGGAGTCACAATGGCAAGAACAATCGGAAAATATGTAGATACTATCAATACACTTAAACTAGAAGACAGAGTTTTACACCACAACACACTCATTTTAGGGGAACAAGGTGCAGGAAAAACAAACCTTGCATGTAAAATTAGAACTTTTGCCATTGAGCAAAATGTTCCAACACTTTATATGGACTTTTCAAACTCAAGCGAAGATGAGATTGAACTTCGTTACAAAGATGAGCATTTTAACTACATTCAGTTTAGTGATTCTCAAGAGTTTGATGCTGCATTTGCAAAACTGATCGAAGAGAGAAAACATATCTACATGGCAGTAGATCCAAGTAACTTCTCAGGGAAAAAAGATCAAAAAAGTAAACTCTCACAATCTATTAGTCAACAAGCACTGCTAGATAACTACTACTACTTTTTCCATGACATCGAAAACCTCAACGGTTTTTACACAAAATTTGAGGACTTTTTACTCTATATGTTAGGGTTTATCAACCTGCAAAAATTTGGTTTTACATTTTTGGCACAACCACATACAACTTTTGAAAACCCACACCTCAAACTACTTTTTAGTTTTCTTTTTGTTGGAAAGTGTTCAAACGCAAACTACTACAACACAGCCATCTTAAAAACACTTACAAAAAACAAGTTTTACTACCAGTACAGAACTGCTTATCCTACCCTACTCTTTAACGATATAAAAAGCAATATCGTAGAGATTGATGAGTATCGCTTCGAAGAGTAGCAGATGCAAAAGATCTACCATGAAGTTGGCTCACTAGATAAACGCTGTTATGAGCAATTTTTCTTAAATGAAGATCTTTTGATGGAGCATGCAGCTGAAGGGATCGCTACATTTATAAGAGAGAACTTCTCAAAAAACAGCTCTGTGCTCATCGTCACAGGGAGTGGCAACAACGGTGCAGATGGACTTGCTCTTGCAAGACTGCTTTACAAAGAGTATGCCATCTCTCTTTACTATGCCAAAGAGCCAAAATCTCCCATGGCTCAACTCCAACAAAAACGCAACACCTCACTTGGCATCACCCCAACAACACAACTTAAAAAGAGTTATGATGTTGTTGTTGATGCTATTGTGGGGACTGGATTTCGTGGGGAGTTTGATGAGAAACTTGGCAATCTTTTACAAACTCTTAACCAACTCCAAGCTTACAAAATCGCCTGTGACACTCCCTCTGGGCTCAGTGCTGATGGGATTGTAGCTTCTCATACATTTTACGCAGATACTACACTGACTATGGGAGCACTCAAACTCTCTATGTTTAGCGATAGTGCCAAAGCATTTGTAGGCAAGATAGAGGTACTCAACCTTGGTATCTCAAGAGAGCTTTATGAGGTGCCAAGCACAATAAATCTTTTGGAGTTTAGCGATATGCAACTGCCAAGCAGAAAGAACCCAAATACCCACAAAGGAAGCTTTGGACATCTTTGTGTTGCAATGGGTGAGAAAAGTGGTGCCGCACTCATCAGTGCACTCTCAGCTTTGCGTTTTGGAGCTGGACTTGTCTCTCTTGTGGCTTTACAAAAAAGCACTACAACCATACCACACACACTGATGCTAAGAGACGATATAGCACCAAACGCAACAGCACTTGCATGTGGCATGGGGCTTGGTGATGTAACTAAAACGCAACTTGAGAGCTTGTTTGCGCACAATGTGGGTGTTATTTTAGATGCAGATATTTTACATAGCTCTGCAATGGTACAACTTCTCAAACGCAACAACACCATCATCACTCCACACCCAAAAGAGTTTGTCTCACTTCTAAAAACCTTAGATCTTGCAGATATCACCATTGAGCAACTCCAAGAAAAAAGGTTTGAGTATGCACAGCTTTTTACACATCACTACCCTGATGTTGTCTTACTTCTTAAGGGAGCCAATGTAATCATCTCTTACCAAGATATGCTCTACATCAACCCACACGGTAGCTCCAAACTTGCAAAAGGTGGTAGCGGTGATATACTCTCAGGACTCATCGCCTCACTTTTGGCACAAGGATATACTCCACTTCAAGCAGCCATTAGTGGCTCACTTGCACACACAAAAGTGGCTCAAAACTACACTGGTGCTGATTTTTCACTTACACCAGATGATTTGATAGAGGGTATTGGCAATCTCTAAGATTGCTTATGTTATAAATCAACAATTATAAAGCTATAGGAAATCTTTTATGGATAACAAACTAAAAATAGGAAAGTATGAACTTGGAAGCCGCCTTATCGTAGGGAGTGGAAAGTATGACTCTTTTGAGATGACAAAAGAGGCAACACTTGCAAGTGGAAGTGAGCTTATCACTGTGGCAGTTCGCCGTTTAAACATCACAGACCCAGACAAAGAGAATCTTCGTGATACTTTTGCAGGAACAAATGTAAAGTTTTTACCAAACTCTGCTGGGTGTGTAACTGCTGAGGAGGCTATCACAACTTTTAGACTCACTCGTGAAGCAACAGGGATAGACCTTATCAAACTTGAAGTGATTGGTGATACACAAAAAACTCTCTACCCTGATGTACTTGAGACGATCAAAGCTTGTGAAGTGCTCTACAAAGATGGTTTTACTATCATGGCATACACTTCGGATGACCCTATCATGGCAAAACGTCTTGAAGATGCAGGAGCACATGCTGTGATGCCTTTGGCTGCACCTATTGGGAGTGGGCTTGGTGTACAAAACCCTTACAATGTTGTTTTTGTTCGTGAAGCCGTTGATGTTCCTGTGATTGTTGATGCAGGAATCGGCTGTGCCAGTGATGCGGCTTATGCTATGGAGCTTGGAGCTGAGGGTGTGCTTACAAACACTGCGATCGCTCAAGCACAAGACCCGATTATGATGGCTCAAGCGATGAAACATGCAGTACAAGCTGGTCGTATGAGCTACCTTGCAGGTCGCATACCAAAACGCCCTTATGCAACTGCATCAAGCCCAATTGATGGAATGATACAGTTTTAGTTACTCCTTGCAAGAGCAGCAAAATCGATCTGCTCTTGCTCTTTTTCTTCTACTCGTTTTTTATCTTCTTCATAACTTCCTGTTGTAAAAATATACTCATGCTTACCTTTGTTGAGTGTGCACCCTTTTATACCTGGTGAACAAGCTACATTTAAAAGTTTACAGTACCCCTTAAAATCGTGCTGACATGTCCAACCCATAGCTAACCTCCGAACTTCTCAGAGAGATGGCTCATCAAAAGTAACTGCCCCATCCCCTCAAAAAATTTCTCAGCACCCATATTTTCCACTTCAAGTGCTTTTTGTAAGGCTGTGAAAAATACAAGCTGAGACTCATCAGATGCCTGCATAAAACTCTCTATGATATAGTTATATGAAAGAGTATGCACTTTGCCGTTGACATCAAAATCTATCTCGCTTAAAGAGTTGATGCCATTTTGCTCTAAAAGCTCTTGACACTGCTGAAGATTTGTCATGAGAGCACCCCTACTAAAGAGAGTATCACAAGAACCATCGCAACCGGTGTGATGTAGCGAAGTGAAAATCTCCACAGAGGATATGCCCATGTTAGCTGTGACTTCATCACACTGCTAACCTGCTCCTCAGGTAAGACAAACCCAACAAACACAGCCATCACAAGTCCACCAAGTGGTAACATCACAGCAGCTGTAAAAAAGTCCACCCAATCAAAAAAGTTCTTATCTCCCCATGTAAGTGAGTCTTTAAATCCATCTATATTTGAAAGCAAGGCTATGATCCCTATAAGGTAGAAAAACAACCCCATCGAGATGGAAGCTTTGAGTCTGCTCCATCCAAATCTATCTATAAAGTACTGCACCATTGGCTCTACCAAAGAAACAGAAGATGTAAGCCCTGCAAACGCAAGTGCAATGAAAAAAAGTACAGCAAATATATTGCCTAAAATACCCATCTCATAAAACGCAGCAGGCAAAGAGATAAATACAAGTCCAGGACCTTTTGCAGGACCTGATCCGTACTGATAAAGAAATGTAAAAAGCATAAGCCCAGCTACAATAGCAATGAGAGTGTCTAAAAACACAACCCAAAAAGCATTTTTAACAAGGTTTGAGTTTTTCTCCAAAGATGCAGAATATGTCATGATAGCTCCCATCCCTAAAGAGAGGGTAAAAAATGCATGCCCAACTGCTACAACAAATGCATTGGCATTTATCTTCTCCCAATGAGGCATAAACATAAAATCGAGTGCTTTTGAAAAAGTATCAAGTGACATAGCATACAAAAACATCCCACCTAAGATCACCATCAGCATCGGCATCAACACAAGGTTCATCTTTTCTATACCACCTTTGATACCCTTGTTGACTACATAGGTGATCCAGATAAACGCAACAGTATGGTAAAAAAGTTGCGTACCGATATCAGTATGTAACATAGAGCCAAAAGTCTGTTCTGCTTGCTCTACAGTTGCAGGGAGTGTTGATAAAGAGGTGATGATGTAGTTAAAGATCCATCCTATAACAACAGAATAAAAAGTCATGATAAGTAATCCAGCCATCGCCTGAAAACCCCCAAACTTCCAAAGACCTTTGCTCTTAGGTGCAAGCTCTTCAAATGATGTTACTGTATCTCTTCGACCAAGATATCCTATGAGCATCTCAGCTATCATGATAGAAAACCCTATCAAAAGTACAGTAAGTAGATAGACAAGTACAAATGCACCTCCACCATACTCACCAGCAATATATGGAAACTTCCAAATATTTCCAAGTCCAACTGCACTTCCAGCAGCAGCTAAAATAAATCCAATCCTACTAAATCTTGCTATTTTCATCGATTTTCCTCTTATATTGATAGAATTATACAGAAATTCTCAAATTTTTTGAATATTTTTCAAAAAACTATTGACATCTTTTAAAAAATTGTCTATAATTCCGACTCATTAATCAGAACAAGTGTCTGTTTAGTGTGTATAGGTCGGGGTGTAGCTCAGTATGGTTAGAGTACTTGGTTTGGGACCAAGGGGCCGAAGGTTCGAGTCCTTTCACCCCGACCACTTTCAAATTATCAACTTTATATTTTACAATCAAAAAACATGGTGGGATTAGCTCAGTTGGTTAGAGCACTAGTTTGTGGCACTGGGGGCCGCGAGTTCGAATCTCGTATCCCACCCCATAGATTTTAAAATATAAATTACAATAACATATAACAAATATAGTAGCGTCCGTGGCTCAACTGGATAGAGTTTCGGATTTCGGCTCCGAGGGTTATAGGTTCGAATCCTATCGGGCGTACCATTTTGTC
>JAMORZ010000116.1 GCA_027063295.1 Sulfurimonas sp. | reverse complement strand
CTGTTTCTCCCCTGAGAGCTTTATAACGATAGGGAATAACACCATCAACACCTACCCGATGAAAGGCACTATCGATGCCTCCATTGTAAACGCAAAAGAGAAGATACTCTCAGATGAAAAAGAGATGGCAGAGCATGTGATGATAGTCGATCTTTTAAGAAACGATCTCTCAATTGTTGCAAAAGATATAAGGGTTAAAGAGTTTCGCAGTGTCAAAAAGATCTCAGCAGGGCAAAAACAGCTTTTACAGGTCAGCTCCCATATTGCAGCAGAGCTTGAGACTAATTGGCACAGTAACATCGGCTCCATCCTCAAAGCACTGCTTCCAGCTGGTAGTATCAGTGGCGCACCAAAATGCAGTACTGTAGAGATTATCAAAAATGTTGAGGGGTATGAGAGGGGTTATTTTAGTGGTGTTTTTGGTGTTTATGATGGCAAGAGCCTTGATAGTGGTGTGATGATCCGTTTTGTGGAGCAAACACAAGAGGGGCTTGTTTATAAAAGTGGTGGTGGTATCACTTTAGATAGTGATGCAAAGATGGAGTATGAAGAACTTTTACAAAAGGTGTATCTCCCCTAAGAGTTGAGTATGCAAAGAGTTGTTTTCTTTTTTGGTTTTGTCAGTATCAACTATATACTTCTTTGGCTTTTTATCCACACTTATTATCTTGTCTATTTTTTCACTCTTTTTTTCTCTTTGTACTTTTTTGTAAGATCTTTTATTTCCCATCAGAGAGTTGTTGTTGTGGGGATTGTTTATATTTTTTGTTTAGGTGTTTTTGGCATTGTTAAAGAGGAGCTCTATCAATTATGTTTAGATTTTGGGTATGATTGTTTTTATGAAGATTTAGAGAGTGGAATTTTTTATCTTTTAAGCTTTTTTCATCTTTTTATTTTATATTTATTGGGCTATAATAGAGAAAAAATTATGCAGGGGTAGTGATGTATCTAAAAGATTTGAAGTTTTCGTTGTGGGCTGATTTTATAGAGAGAGATTATTTGGATGGTGAGTTTAAAAAACTTATAGAGAGTGGAGCTATCAACGGAGCAACTTCAAACCCTGCGATTTTTAAAAATGCTATCTTGACCTCAGAGGCATACAAAACGCAACTCGCATCTCTTGAGGGACTGAGTGCCAAAGAGAAGTATGAAGCAGTGGCGATTTATGATATACAAAAAGCAGCAGATATCTTAAAACCTCTTTATGAAGTGGGTGATGATGGGTATGTGAGCATCGAGGTTGATCCTTTTTTATGTGATGATGCCACAGCTACCATCGAAGAGGGAAGACGTCTCTACAAAGCGATAGGCAGAGAAAATGTGATGATAAAGATTCCAGCTACATCTGCTGGATACAAAGCGATGGAGGCACTTACCTCTGAAGGTATCGCAGTAAACGCAACACTTGTCTTTAAAAAAGAACAAGCAATAGAGTGTGCAAAAGCTTTTAGAGAGGGTATAAAATGCTATGGCAAAAAGGTAGATACAGTTATCAGTGTTTTTGTCTCAAGGGTTGATAGAGCTATAGATGCAACACTCAAAGAAAAAGGCGTAGAGAGAGCACTTACGGGTATCTACAACTCAGCACTTATTTATGATGCGATTGAGGCTATGGGTGTTGAGGGGTGTCGCACACTCTTTGCAAGTACAGGTGTAAAAGATGATTCACTTCCTGCACACTACTACATCGAAAAACTTCTCGCTTTCAACTCAGTAAATACAGCCCCTGTAGAGACGATAGAGGCATTCATAAAAGATGGCAAAACACTTCAGGCACTGCCAATAGCACAAGATACTATCATCGCACATTTTGCAAAAGTTCAAGCTGCTGGAGTTGACCTTGAGAGTGCTTTAGATACACAAATAGCAGATGGACTTGAAGCTTTTAAAGTTGCATTTTCTGATATATTGGAGAGTTTATGAGTGAAAAGATAGATGTAAGCAAACTAACGTTTGAACAGTTAAGAAAGATACGTGCATACCTTAAAAAGATGGTAGAGGTAGGTGGAAGTGACTTGCATATCAAAGCAAACTCCAACATTCGTGCTAGAATCCACGGAAACATAACACAACTCTCACGTGGAATTTTTACAAAAGAGGAAGCAGATACTTTTGCAAAAGAGTTACTCAAAGAGCGTTATCCTGAGTTTATAGAGAAAAAAGAGCTCGATATGGTGTACCCTTTTGATGAGAAAACCCGTTTTCGTGTCAATATCTTTTTACAGATGGATGGAGTCTCTGCAGTATTTCGTGTGATCCCTGTTGAGATACCGAGTTTTGAAGCACTCAAGCTTCCAGAGGTTTTGAAAAACTTTACAGACAAAGAGCGTGGTTTGGTTCTTGTCACTGGTGTTACTGGTTCTGGTAAGTCAACAACACTTGCAACACTTATCAATATGATAAACCTTACAAAGAAAAAACATATCATCACGATTGAAGATCCGATTGAGTTTGTACACAAAGACAGAGGGTGTATCATTAATCAACGCTCAGTAGGGCAAGATACTCTCTCTTTTGGTTCAGCTCTTCGTGCTGCACTTCGTGAAGATCCAGATATCATTTTGGTTGGGGAGATGAGGGATCAAGAGACAATCAACCTCGCACTCCATGCAGCAGATACAGGACACCTTGTTTTTTCAACACTCCATACTATCGATGCTAAAGAGACCATTAACCGTATCATCGCACAGTTTCCAACAGAGGAGCAAAACCGTGTAAGGCTTTCACTCGCTGGTGTACTTCAAGGTGTTGTCTCCCAACGTCTTGTGCCAACAGTTGATGGTGGTCGTCGTGCTGCGATGGAGATTTTGGTGCGAACTCCACTTATTGAGAAGTTGATTATGGAAAATCGTGACTTTGAGATCCATGAAGCGATAGAAGCTGGAAGTGAACACTACAAATCTCAATCATTTGATCAAGATATATTGCGTTTATATAACGAAGGGATTATCTCAAAAGAGCAAGCACTTGAAAATGCAACAAGTGCATCTGATCTTGAGTTGAAAATTTCAGGTCTAAGCAGTGGAAAAGCGAGTGATGGACCAGCTTCACAAGATAATGATGAGGGTGAAGGTATGAAAAAAGAGAGCATTCAGCAGGAGTTTGAAGAGGATGAGATTTTTGATTTAAAGTAAATCTTAATCAAAAGTTAGATATAATTTCGACTATTTTTTAAAAACAAGGATTCTATATGTTAGAAGGTATCGTTAGAGAGAGTATTGGCAAGAAAAGTGCTAAAGCACTTCGCCGTGATGGTTATCTAATCGCAAATATTTACGGAAAAGGGCTTGAAAATATCAATGCTGCGTTTAAAGAAAACGAGTATATCCGTACAGTGCGTAATAAAGAAACTTTAGCATTTCCAGTAAAAGTTGGAGATAAAGAGATGGAAGTTGTGGTTCAGTCTTATGAGTCACATCCACTTACAGGAAAACTTTTACACGTTGATCTTATGGTAGCTCAACCAGGTGTAACTACACACTATATGGTTCCAGTTGAGCCAGTAGGTGAAGCGATCGGTCTTAAAAACAAAGGGCTTGTAAATGTTTCTAAAAGACGTTTACGTGTAAAAGCAAAAGTTGAAGATCTTCCAAAATCGATCATTATTGATGTAACTGATATGGATCTTGGTGATGCTAAACTTATCCGTGATATCGCTGACATTCCAAATGTAACTTTCACTGATGCTGATCGTGTATCAGTACTAAGTGTAATCAAAGCTAAGTAATTATGCTCATAGTCGGTCTAGGAAACCCTGGGTCGAACTATGCCCTCACTCGTCATAACATCGGCTTTATGGTGATTGATGAGCTTGTTAAACGCAACAATGCTCAAAAACTATCATCCTCATCATTTGAGGGTGATCTCTACAAGTTTCAAAATCATTTTTTATTAAAACCAACTACTTTTATGAATCTCTCTGGTAACTCTATTGTCAAAGTGAAAAACTTTTACAAGATAAAAGATGTGGTTGTAATACATGATGATTTGGATCTACCATTTGGAACACTGCGTTTTAAGTTTGGTGGTGGACATGGTGGACACAACGGACTTCGCTCAACAGATGAGAAGATCACAAAAGAGTATGCACGTGTTCGTATGGGGATCGGCAAGCCTGAGCATAAAGGGGAAGTCGCTTCGTATGTTTTGAGTAACTTTAGCAAAGATGAGATGGATCATCTTCCAAAGTGGATAGAACATACCTGTGATGCAGTAGAGTTTTTACTTGAAAACTCTTTAGAAGATACCAGCTCAAAGTTTGCTATTAAAAAATTTAAGCTACAATAGAGACTATGTTAGCCTTTAGATATATCGCATTTCACTATTTTAAGTATTTTATGATTATACTCATCGCTTTAGTGATGTTTTGGCTTGGATTTGATTATATGCAAAATGCCCAAAAACTCTCCAAATCAGCAAATCTTTTAGTGATATATTTTGTTTATAAAGCATTTTTTGCAATTGAGATGCTTCTTCCACTCGCACTTGTTTTTGGGATGATATCAACTAAGATTTTTCTTATAAGGAGCAATGCTTTAGTCTCTTTTTACTCTTTGGGGTATTCGCGTGTCGATGTTCTTCGCCCTTTTGTTTTTGTCTCAACACTTGTAGCGATCCTTTTTATCTATCTTCACTCATTTACCAACTATGTAAGAGCACCTGAATACTCGATGAATATCCGTAATAAAGGGCAGTACCTCTCCCCTACAAGAGATCTGTTTTTTATCTACAAAGGGGAGTATATTTACTTTTCAAAGATGTTGCCACTTCAAGAAAAAGCACAAGGGATCCGTGTCTTTAGTGTAGAGAACAACTCTTTAAAAACAGTACTGATAGCAAAAGAGGCAAGTTATCGAGATGGTGCATGGCAGATAAAAAAGGCAGATATAATCACAAAACCAGATAAAATGGACTTTGATTCTCATGGTATAAGTGTCACAGAGGGGGAAAATCTTTCTATTTTGCAAGGTTTTAGACCTAAAATGCTCGATCAAGTTTATGAAGGTAAAGTAAACTTTACCATTGGTGATGCCTTTGAAGCTATGAGTCTTTTAAATGAACAAAATGTAGATACAAGCAGTATTAAAGGGGCTTTGTATAAGATATTTGTTTATCCGTTTTTTGTTCCGTGTCTTGTTGTGATAATCTTTTTCTTTGTTCCAATGAGTGTACGTTTTTTAAATGTTTCACTCTTTAGTTTTGGTGCTATTTTGGCAACTTTGATGGTGTGGGGGATTCTTTTTATGCTTACAGAGCTCTCCAACTCAAAGACAGTTCCAAGCGAAGTGGGTGTTGTCTTACCTGTGGTTGTACTCTTTTTTATAGCACTGCGACAGTGGAAAAAATATGCTCGAGCTACATCTTAAGCCTTTCTAAGCACTTTTTGGGTAAAATCATCTAAAAAATTATCGGGATTTTTATGATTGATTTTAAAGCACTTGCAAACAAGTACCAAACACCCCTTTATGTTTACGATTTTGATTATATGTCTGAGCAGTATGCAAAGCTCAAAGAGGCTTTTCGTGGTAGAAAATCTATTATCGCCTATGCTGTAAAAGCTAACTCAAACCTCAGTGTTGTAAAGCATTTTGCAAAGATGGGAAGTGGAGCTGATTGTGTCTCCATCGGTGAAGTTAGACGTGCATTTCTTGCAGGGATTCCAGCATATAAGATTATCTTCTCAGGTGTAGGAAAAAGTGACGATGAGATCCGTGAAGCGATTCAGAGGGATATCCTCTACATCAATGTTGAGAGTGCAGCAGAGCTTGAGCGTGTTGAGCTTATTGCCAAAGAGCTTGGAAAAGTAAGTCGCATCAGCATTAGGGTTAACCCAAATATTGACCCAAAAACACACCCTTATATCTCAACAGGTCTGCATGATAACAAATTTGGAGTTGATCTAAACACTGCAAAACGTATGTATATTTTGGCAAACAACTCAGAACATCTTGACCCTGTGGGGATCCACTTTCACATAGGCTCACAACTTACAGAGCTCGACCCTATTCGTGAGGCTGCTGAGATTGTGGCTGATTTAGTGCGTTCACTGCAAAATATCAAGATTGAACTGAAGTTTTTTGACATTGGTGGTGGTCTTGGTGTTCGTTATGATGATGAGACAACGATTGAGCCGTATGATTATGCACAGGCGATTTTAGGGTGTCTTAGTGGTATGGATCTTACTATTCTTTGTGAACCAGGGCGCTTTTTAACTGCAAATGCAGGATACTTTTTAACTAAAGTGCTTTATGAGAAACAAAACGGTGAGAAGAAGTTTGTTGTGGTTGATGGAGCAATGAATGATTTGCTTCGCCCATCTCTTTACAAAGCTTATCACAAAATCGAAGCTATCACACAAAATGAAGGTGAGCCAAGAGAGGTAGATATTGTAGGACCTGTTTGTGAGAGTGGAGACTTTTTTGCAAAAGAGTACAAGCTTCCAGAGCTTAACCACAACGACCTTTTGGTGATCCACAGTGCTGGAGCTTATGGCTTTGGTATGGGAAGCAACTATAACACACGTGGAAGAAGTGCTGAAGTGGCACTAGAAAGTGGTGAAGAGAGACTGATTCGCAGACGTGAGAGTTTTGAAGATCTGATTGCTCTTGAGCAAGAGTTTTTAGAAAACTAAAAGGGGAGAAGATGTATTTCATAGATGTGCAAGGAACACTTATTAGCGATAGTGATAAAATGCCAATCGCTGGTGCAGTTGCGTTTATGGAGTATCTTCAAATAAAGAAGATCCCTTTTATGGTGATAACCAACAACACCAAAAAAGCTTCAAAAGATTTTTATGAGTATCTATGCTCCATTGGGTTTTCTTTTGGGTTTGATCACTATCTTGATCCTTTGATGTTGCTTGATGGCAGAGTAGAAAAAGAAGCCGTGGCAGCTTATGGTGCGCAGCAGTTTTTAGATACACTCAGCTCTATGGGTTATACACTCAACTATACAGACCCAAAAACAGTTTTAGTCGCTATAAAAGAGGATTTTAGTGCAGATGAGTATGCACAGATGATAGAGTTTTTGCTCTCAGGTGCAAAGCTTGTTGGGATGCATGAGACCTCTATCTATGCAAAAAACTCCAAACGTTACCCAGGTGTTGGAGCGATACTGAAGATGCTTGAGTTTGCAACAAGCACACACTACGATGTTGTGGGTAAACCAAGTGTTGCGTTTTACAACGAAGCACTCTTGCGTTTACAAATGCAGGTGAGTGATGCTAAGTTTGAAGATATCACTATCATCAGTGATGATGTCAAGGGTGATTTGGGTGGTGCAAAAGAGCTTGGGATGCAAACCTACTTTGTAACTAGTGGGAAGTATAAAAGTGCCAGAGAGATTATCCCATCGCTCAAACCTGAGCTCAAACCTGATAAAATCTATGCCAATATGCAAGAGATACTGGAGTCATTATGAAAAGTGAAGTAAAGTGGGAAACACTGCAAGATTGTAGAGATGCCATCGATACAATAGATAACGAGATGCTTAAACTTCTCAACAAACGTATGGAGGTTGTTGAGAGAGTTGGTGAGATCAAAAACGATACAGGGGGAGCTATCTATCGCCCTGAGCGTGAAAAGGCTATTATTGAGCGACTCACAAATGCAAGTAAAGAGAGTGGGGGACTTTTAAACAAAAGTGCTATTGAAGCTATTTTTTTAGAGATATTTGCTGTGGCACGTAACTTGGAGCTTCCTGAGCGCATAGCATATCTTGGACCCGAGGGGAGTTTTACTCACCAAGCAGCAGAGAGCCGTTTTGGGGCGATGAGTGATTATCTCTCACTTAACTCCATTGAGTCTGTGTTTAAAACACTTGAAGCAAAACGTGCTAAGTTTGGTGTTGTGCCGATTGAGAACTCCCGTGATGGGATTGTGGGTGAGACACTTGATCTACTCTCAAAATCATCAGTCAAAATCGTAGCAGAACTCTATATGCCGATCCATGTTGCGTTTGCAACCAAGGCAAAAAAGATAGAAGATATCACAAAAATCTACTCCAAAGACAAAGGTTTTGGGCAGTGTAGAGAGTTTTTAAGTGAGCATGGTTTTGCAAACATTGAGCAGATACCTGTGGAGTCTACGGCAAAAGCGGCTATTTTGGCAGCAGAAGATGAAAACGCAGCTGCGATCTGCTCTCACATCGCAGCAAAACTCTATGGTGTGCCTACGATGTTTGAAAATATCGAAGATGAGAGTGATAATGCCACACGATTTGTGATACTGAGTGATTTTAAAAATGGTATCAGTGGAGAGGATAAAACCTCCATTTTAGTACGTTTAAAAGATGCAGTAGAAGCTGGTGCTTTGGTGCATTTCTTGCAAGATTTTGATGCTGAGAAGATCAACTTGAGCAAGATAGAATCTCGCCCATCAAAAGATAAAGATGGTGGG
>JAMORZ010000115.1 GCA_027063295.1 Sulfurimonas sp. | reverse complement strand
CTCTGCAGGCGCAATATCTGGGTAGGTTTTGTATGCTGTGTACTCATAGTTGAGGATCTGTGGAAAATACAAAGCGATGATAGTGTCATAGATAAGCCATGAGAAGTATAAAAAGATACTCAGCTTTAGCAGTGTTTTGGGTTTGAGATTTCTAAACATCACAAACACAAGTCCAACAGCTCCGTAGATAAAGAGGATATCACCAGACCAAAAAAAGCCGTGAATCGCTCCAAAGAGCATTAAAAACATCAATCTTCTTCTATATGTACTCATAAAAGGTTCTTGATTTTCTCTGTGTTTGTTAAACTGTAGATAAAAACCTATGCCAAAAAGGATGGAAAAGAGGGAGTAAAACTTTGTATCTACAAAAAACATAAAAAGATAATGCAGTGTTTCATTTAGATCATAGTAGGGTAGGGTTGCCATGTACTCAAAAGGGATAAACTTATATCCACTCCACGATTGAATATTGGCAATGAGTATACCAAAGATGGCAAATCCACGGATCACATCGAGGATCTCAATACGGTTTTTTTTCAGTACGGGTGCTATTTTTTCTGTCATAGTTGTTCCTTATTTTCCAATTGCATTGTCCAAGTTTGCAAAAGCAATGTAGTAGTTATAGTAGTCTATAATCAAGATTGCTTTTGAATCAATATAACCTTGTCTTGCCTCTTGTAACTCTATATAATCTGATAAACCATGCTCATAACGTTTACTAGCTTGTGTAAACTTCTCCATAGAAACTTCCAAAAGTGATTGGTCTAACTCTACTGTATCTCTTGAACGATTGAGTGTCAAGTAGGCATCTGTGGTGTTTTTTTTGATTTGTAGTTTTGTGTTGAGGAGTTCAGACTCAGAGATGCTTGCTTGTATCTTTTTTTCCTCTTTGTTGGCTTGTGTAGCACCACCTTTATAGAAGTTCCAGTTTAGATTGAGTGTAGCATCCCATTGCTTTTGAGGAAGATACTCTGTGTACTCATCAAGATGTTGGTAAGTATAAGAAGCATTGAGATAGAGTGCAGGGAAATACTCTGCTGATGCTGTATGGATCTCAGAGCGTCTTGCTTGGAGTTGTGCAAGTGTACTTTGAACTTCAGGACGATGTTCATACGCATACAAGATAGCATCTTTGAGCCCTAAAGGGTACAAACTAAGTGATCCATACAGGTGTGCAAGATCTAATGCTTGGGTTAATACATCGTATTGTTTTTCAAGATCTTCAAACCCCACAACTTTATCAAGCTCTGTGTAGGCGAGTTTGAGGTCATATTGAGCTTTTTTTAGTTTGAGTTTTGCTTGGATAAGGCGTACTTTTGCATCTGAAACATCTATTTTTGTTCTGATTCCTGCATCAAAATATTTTCGAGCCCTATAAAGTTGAGCTGCATTGAGTTTTACACTCTCTTTTTGAACATCGATGAGTGCTTTTGCTTTAAGTACATTGTAGTAGGCTTGTTTGACATCACGTTTTTTATCTGAAATCTTTTGAAGATTTTGCATCTGTGCTGCTTGTACTTGGTACTTGTTACTATCTACACTTCCACCAGTTTTTCCAAAGTCATAAACAAGTTGTTTGAGTGAGAGCTTTCCTAAAAGGAGTGTATCATCGATTGACTTTGGAGTTGTCAATGTCTCATCTTGGTGGATAAGCCCAGCAGATCCAAGCATATCTATACTTGGAAGGTAGTTGGCAAATGCAGCATTGTATCTTTTTTCTGAGGCATTGTATTGCATCTCAGAGATAGCAACATCTGGTGAGTTTTGTAAAGATTCTATAATCAACTCATCAAGTGTATATGTCTGTGCAGAGATAATCTGCACACTTGCTATAAGTGGTAGTAGATACTTTTTTAAAGATATTTTTTGCATTAGAGTGACTCCCTTCTTGCGATCTCATCTTCAACACTGACAAATTTTTCACGCATTGTCTCTAACAGTACATAAAGTACAGGTACTAAAAGAGTTGAGATAAATGTTGCAGCGATCATACCAAACATCAAAACGATACCGATAGAGATCTGTGTAACTGCACCAGCTCCTGTTGCAAACGCAAGTGGGAAGATACCAAATAAAAATGATAAAATCGTCATCATAATTGCACGAAAACGTAGTTTCCCTGCATTTATGGCAGACTCAACTATACCTTTGCCACTCTCACGTTGCTCTTTTGCAAACTCAACAATAAGGATCGCATTTTTAGCAGCAAGAGCAACCAGAAGCACCAGTCCTACTTGGGCAAAGGTGTTGAGTGGTATACCAGCCCACATAAGCCCACCAACAGCACCACCGATAACCATAGGTACTGAGAAAAGAATCATCAAAGGAAGTATCCATGATTCATACTGAGCAGCAAGAACCAAGAATACAACAAGTGTCACAAAGATCACGATATATATCTGTGCATCACCTGCAAGCTTTTCTTGAAAACTCATCCCTGACCACTCAAATCCGTATGTATTTGGAAGTATTCTTTGTGCGATCTCCTCCATAGCTTTCATAGAGTCACCCGAACTGTAGCCAGGAGCTGCAGCACCATTGATCTGGATACTTCTGTACATATTGTAGTGTGTAAGGTTTTGAGGCCCTATAATCTCATGGATCTGAAGAAGAGCACTGAGTGGAACCATCTTGCCGTTTGCATTTTTTACAAAAAGTTTGTCGATATCACCTTTAGTGCTTCTGTATTCTTTGTCAGCTTGTACAAACACACGAAACACTTTACCAAACTTTGTAAAGTCATTGATGTAGACACTTCCAAGGTATATCTGCATCGTTGAGAAAAGATCAGCTAGATTGACACCAAGTGCATTTACTTTTTCTCTATCTATTTTGATATCATACATAGGATAAGCTGATGAGAATGTTGTGTAAGCATAAGCGATACGTGGATCTTTAGTCGCTTCTGCAATGATCTGATGAGCATAATGCTCTAGTACATTTAAGTCACCTGAGAGATAATCTTGCAATCTAAAGTCAAATCCACCAACAGCACCAATACCAGGAATACCAGGTAGATTAAACGCAGCTATGTTTGCTTCTGAGATATGTGCTGTTTTTTGAAGTACTTTTTTGATAACACCATTTACATCTTGGTTTTCTCCTGTTCTTTGTGACCAGTCTTTGAGTGAGACAAACATTGCAATAGATGAACTGTCTAGTGAAGATGTAACAAGGTTGTAACCATCGATAATAATAACATTTTCAATCTCATCTATCTCATAGAGAAGTTTTTCAACATCTTTACGAATTTGTGTTGTTTTAGAAAGAGAAGTTCCTGGCTTGAGGTTGACAGAGACAATACAAACCCCCTTGTCTTCCGAAGGAACAAACCCTGTTGGGATAATAGTAAAGAGGTAGTATGTTAGATAAAATACACCAATAATCAGCCCTAAAGCGATGTAGCGCACTTTGATGATGTAAGTGATGGCAGTTGTGTACTTTTGTGTAATCCAGTCAAAAATAGTATCGAACTTTTTAAAGAAGATAAACTTTTCTTCACCTTTTTTTCTGCGTTTGATGATGATAGAACTTAGTGCTGGTGAGAGTGTAAGGGCATTGAGTGATGACACCATAACAGCAAAGGAGATAGTAAGAGCAAACTGTTGATAGAGTGCTCCTGTGATCCCTGGAAGCATAGAAACAGGTACAAACACAGCAACAAGTACAAGAGTTGTCGAGATAATAGGGCCTATAAGCTCTATCATCGCTTTTTTTACTACCTGTGGTACTGTAAGATCAGGCTCTTTCTCCATAATCACTTCAACATTTTCAACAACCAAGATAACATCATCAACAACGATACCAATCGCTAAAATAAGTCCAAACAGAGTTAAAAAGTTGATACTAAATCCACCAGCCATCTGCATCGCTGCAAATGCACCGATAAGTGAAACAGGGATCGCAACAGAAGCGATAACGGTAGGTCTCCATGATCCTAAAAATATAAAAATGATCAAGATAACAAGTCCAACAGCCATAAAAAGATTTACTACAACATTGTCAATAGCTACTTTTACATACTTTGTTGTATCGTATGGAACACTCCACTTAACACCATCTGGAAAACGTCGTTCTAGCCTTTCCATAACCTCTTGAACTTTTTGGCGAATCTCAAGTGCATTGGCTTCACCGAGTTGAAAAACACCAATGAGTCCTGCTGGTCTTTTTGCACTGATTGCATTCCAGTCATAACTCTCACTTCCTAAGACAACTTTAGATACATCACTCAGATAAACGAGTGAGCCATCTTTTTTGTGTTTAATAACGATCTTCTCAAACTCACTTACATCTGAAAGACGACCTTCTGTTGTAAGGGTGAATTCCTGTTTTTGATCATCATACGATGGCATACCACCGATTTTACCTAAAGAAGCTTGTTTGTTTTGGCTTTTTACTGCATTAATAACATCCATAGGTGTAAGGTTGAGTGCTTTAATCTTGTCAGGGTTAAGCCAGATACGGATAGAGTATTTTTTCTCCCCCATATTTTCAGCTTTACCAACACCTTTGATACGTTTGATCTCATCAAGAACATTGATGTTTACAAAGTTTGAAAGAAACGCAGCATCGTAACGCTCATCTCCTGTAATGGTGATAAGACACACGATAGAAGGAGATTTTTTATCTACGATCACCCCTTGTTGTGTTACTTCAGATGGAAGTGAAGCAGTTGCAGTGGAGACTTTGTTTTGCACATCAACCGCCCCAATATCAATGTCATATCCTGGTTCAAAATAGACATTGATATCACTTCTACCACTTGATGTAGAGGTAGAGTCCATATATATAACACCTTTGATACCGTTGAGTCTATCTTCAAGTACACGTGTTACTGTATCTTCAACTACATAGGCATTTGCACCTGTATATGTTGCACTTACTGTAACAGTAGGGGGAGCAACATCAGGATACTCTGAGATCGGAAGTACAACAAGTGAGACTAAACCAGCTACGATGATGATAAGCGAGATAACGATCGCAAGTATAGGTCGTTTGATAAATGTAAGAGAAAACATCGCTTATCTCTCTTGTGGTACAAGATGATTGTTTTTGATGATAGCTTGTGCACCTTTTGTTTGTGTCACATCTTTTGGCTTAACAACTCTTCCTGGCTTGATCTTTACTAGCCCGGAGATGATGAGTTTGTCTCCATCTTTAAGCCCTTTTGTAACACTTGTGAGGTACTTAGAAGTATATCCTGTTTCTATATCGACTCTTTTTGCTTTGTTATTTTCATCTACAATATAAACATATTTTCCAAGCTGATCAGCAAAAATCACCTCTGGTGGTACCATCAAAAAGTTGTATTTATCATTGACAAAGATATTAACATACACAAATGTTCCTGGAAGTACTTCTGTGTTTGGATTTTTTATAGTGGCTCTCATCGTGATAGTTGAAGTGAGTGGATCTACCATATTGTTTGAAAAGTCAACATACCCATTGAGGCGAATATCTTTACGTGAACCTTGCACAACGATAAAAGCATCAGGTTTTTCTTTGTTCTTGTACTTAGTAAAGTCTCTTACATCATTTTGTGATGGTGAAAAGTAAGCATAAAGTGGATCAACACTTACTATAGTTGTCAAAAGTGTAGCTTCACCTTGTCCAACAAGATTACCCACATCAACATGTCTAGCACTTACACGACCTGAGATTGGAGCTTTTATGATGGTGTAGCTAAGCTCTATTTTTGCTTTGTTAATCTGAGCTATATCTCCAGCTATAGCAGCTTCAAGACCCGCTTTTTTAGCTTGGTACTGTTCAAGTGTTGCTCGTGGTGCTAAGCCCTCTTTAACAAGGGGAGTGTATCTTTCAACATCTGCAGCAGCAAGTGCAAGAGAAGCCTCATCTTGTGCTTTTTTTGCTTTTGCGGCATTAAGAGCTGCTATGTACTCACTTTGCTCGATCTTGAAGAGTTTTTGCCCTTTTTTGACAAGCTCTCCATCTTTGAAATAGCGTTTTTCGAGGATACCAGAAACACGAGCACGAACCTCTTGATCGCTACTTGCTTTTGTAGTACCAGTGTAGCGTTTCCAAATAGGGATAGGCTCTTTTTTAACACTGATAACTTCAACTTCAAGAGGAGGAATCGTTTTTGTTTCTTGCTGTTTTTGCTCTTTTGAACAACCTGTATAAAGTAAAACACTACATAAAAGTGTAGCATTGAAGAGTGAAAAAATCTTTGTCATTGTAAGTGTGCCTTTTGAGCTTTATTATAAAATTGTATTGATTATAGCAAAGAAATGGTGAAAATGCTCTTAGGTAGTTATTGGTTACGAGGTTTTGTTATATAGTTAATCATATGCCTGTTGTCGATGATTAAAATCTACAACAACCACGATAAGTTTTTCATCTTCAATAAGATAAAAAAGTTTATAATTTCCAATTCTATATCTATAATAACCCTCAAGATTATCTTTTAATTTTTTAATATTACTACCATAAAATGGATTTTCTCTTAACTGAGGATAAACAAAATTTTTGATTTTTTCATAAAGTTTCTTATCTATTTTCTTTTTAGACTTTTCAAATGTTGGAGTTTCTGCTATTTGGAATTTAGACAATTTTATAGTCACCATTTTTAAAATCTTCTAAACCATTCATTAGGTTTTCAACAAGTTCTTTATCACTAGAAATTTCATTCATCTCTTGACTATCAACAAACTGTGAAGATGCATTGTTACTGTTTTCATTGAGTATCCTTTGAATATTTATATCTTTTATTGTATTCAATTTTATTCATATTATCAATATATTGTTTTTTTAGTTATTGGAATTTTAATTATGCATTCATACATACTTCAAAACTGTAGCTTTGGAGCGAGTGAAGTTTTAGTACCTTGAGAGATGATAGTAAACATTATACCTTATAAGTATCTTCTCTTTTGGTCGTGGGTAGCGGCTGTAGGCGTACTCTATGGTCTCTTTTGTGGTGTCATCTAGTACATAGTAGCCACTTTTTTTGAGAAATTTGAAGTCTGTCATATCTCCATTTGGGTGCAGGTAAAACTCTATCACATTGGTGCGGTTTACATTGAGATCGTGAGGTAGGTTTACGCGTGCAACACGGGTGAGTACCTGCTGTGTGATACGACGCATAATCTCTTGGTTATCCAAGATATACTTTTGCTGTCCAGGGGTGAGTTTGCCAAACTCTTCACCGTAGAGCTCTTTGATATTTTGGGAGATGTTTCCTCCATTGGAGCTTTTTGTTTTTTGTTGTTTTTCCTCTTGGTCAGATTTGTCCTCATAGAGCCATGCAAGAGCATCCCCTTGTTTCGTTTGTTTTGAACTGTTTTTCTCTTTTGTTTGAGTTAGTTTTTTCTCAGGTAAAAGAGGGATGTAGGGTTTTGTTGGTGGAAGGGGTGCTGTTTTTTTATGTACTTTTTTTGGTTTTGATGGCACTTTTTTTGGTTTGTTGAGTTTTGGTTTTGGTGGTGGGGTTTGTTTGACAAACTTTTTGAGCTGTGAGCCTTTTGGCATCGGTGGAGCTATCTTGTCATCTGGGATCTTTTTCTTTGTGAGACCTGATTTTTTGTTTGTTTTTGGCATCTCTTTGAGGGAGATTTTTATCTTTTTTTCTTGAGGTTGTTGTATTTTTCTCTCTGGTGTATAACTTCCAAGAAGGTAAAATAAAATTGCGATAAGTAAGTGGATAAGTATAGCAACAAACAAAGAAAACGTAGATCTATTCACAAAAATTCCATTACTTCTAATATTGAGTGTGATTATATCAAATGAATATTAATACAACTTGGATATACTTACAAAAAATATTTACAAGGTCATAATTAATGAATACACAAACATCACAAAAAGCATTTCAAGAAGCACAAGAGCTGATTCCAGGTGGGGTGAACTCTCCTGTTCGTGCATTTAAAAGTGTAGGGGGAACTCCTCTTTTTATCACCGAAGGTGAGGGTGGTTACCTCAAAGATGTAGATGGAAACAAGTATGTTGATTTTGTGCAGTCCTGGGGACCGCTTATCTTTGGTCACAGAGATGAGAGTATTGAAGCAGCAGTTATAGACGCTGTAAAGCACGGTTTGAGCTTTGGAGCGCCAACAGAAGCTGAAACGCAACTTGCAAAACTTGTATGTGAGTTTTTTGACTCAGTAGAGAAGGTGCGTTTTGTATCTTCAGGTACTGAGGCTGTTATGAGTGCTATCCGTCTTGCTCGTGGTTATACAGGTCGTGATGATATTGTAAAATTTACAGGGTGTTACCATGGTCACTCTGATGCACTTTTGGTTGAAGCTGGAAGTGGTGCAGCAACATTTGGCAACCCAAGTAGCCCTGGTGTTCCAGCAGACTTTACAAAACACACACTCCTAGCAGAGTACAACAACATAGAGAGTGTGAAACAGTGTTTTGCAGACTCAGATAACATCGCTTGTGTTATCATCGAGCCAATCGCAGGAAACATGGGGCTTGTTCCAGCTGATAAAGAGTTTTTACACGAGCTTCGCAAACTTTGTTCAGAGCATGGCACAGTGCTTATCTTCGATGAAGTTATGAGTGGTTTTAGAGCTTCGATCAATGGTGCTGAGAGTATTACAGGTGTGACACCAGACCTTGTAACACTTGGAAAAGTGATAGGTGGTGGTATGCCAGTTGGTGCATTTGGTGGTAAGCGTGAGATTATGTCGCAGCTCTCTCCAGAGGGTCCGGTTTATCAAGCTGGAACACTCTCAGGAAACCCAGTAGCGATGGCAGCAGGGTATGCAGCACTTACAAAACTCAAAG
>JAMORZ010000114.1 GCA_027063295.1 Sulfurimonas sp. | reverse complement strand
TGAAGATACAACACAATCGCACTATCAAGATCACCACTTCGACTTCCCATCACTAGCCCTTCAAGGGGAGTAAACCCCATTGAAGTATCTATGCTTTTTCCCCTTTTGATGGCACAAGCAGATGCACCGTTCCCAAGATGGAGTGTAATGATATTGAGTTGATTTTTATCTTTTTGCAACTTTTTTGCAACCTGATCGAGCAAATATGAGTGTGATGTTCCGTGAAATCCGTATCGTCGAATATGGTGCTGTTTATAAAGCTCTTTTGGTAAAGCATACAAAAAGGCTTCAGGTGGCATAGTTGTATGAAATGCAGTATCAAATACGCCCACCTGTAAAAGTGATGGAGCAGATCTCATCACTACCTCCATCCCTAAAACATTTGCAGGATTATGCAAAGGAGCAAGGTGATTGAGTAAACGCAACCTCTCTAGCTTTTTTTCATCAAAAAAAGTTGGTTCACAAAACTCCTCACCACCATGCACCACTCTATGCCCCATCGCATCAAGACTATCAAAATCGATGTTGAGCTTTTGGAGTGCCTCTTCATGGTTTTGCACAACAGCATCAGACTCACCAATATTCTCTATCATCTTTTCCTCTATCACCTGCATCGTTTCAAGTTCAAAAAGTTTATACTTTAAAGAAGAACTTCCTGAGTTTATCACACCTATTTTCATCTTTATCTCCCTGCCTGAATAGCTGTTATGGCAACAGTATTGACAATATCAGCGACCAAACAACCTCTGCTCAGATCATTTATAGGTTTTCTCAGTCCTTGAAGAACTGGTCCTATTGCCACTGCATTTGAAGAACGCTGTACTGCTTTGTAAGTGTTGTTTCCTGTATTGAGATCAGGAAAGATAAACACATTTGCTTCCCCCGCTACTTTAGAGTTAGGAAGTTTTTTTTGTGCAACAAGTTTATTTACTGCTGCATCGTACTGAATCGGCCCCTCTATAAGAAGCTGAGGATCTTTTTGTTGTACTATCTTTGTTGCCTGGCGCACTTTTTCTACATCTGCACCACTTCCACTTTCTCCTGTGGAGTATGAAAGCATCGCCACTTTAGGCTCTATCCCAAACGCAGCAGCTGTTTTTGCAGATGAGAGTGCGATTTGAGCAAGTTCCTCAGCAGAGGGGTCTTGATTAACAGCGCAATCACCATAAACAAGGACTTTTGTATCTAAACACATAAAAAAGACACTCGAGACAATCTCAACCCCTTTTTGTGTTTTGATAATCTGGAGTGCTGGACGGATAGTATCTCCAGTTGAGTGGATAGCACCACTTACCATACCATCTGCATACCCAAGCTCAACCATCATCGTTGCAAAGTAGTTTACATGTAACATCGCATCATGTGCAGCTTCACGAGTAAGCCCTTTTGCTTTTCTCATCTCATAAAAATATTCAACAAACTCTCTCATCAACTCTGAGTTACAATGATCTATAATCTCAGCTTCTGAAAGATCAAGTCCTAAACGCAAGTATGTTTCTTTTACCTTTTCCTCTTCCCCTATCAAGATGATCTCTGCAACTCCACGATGCAATATAATCTCAGCTGCACGAAGTATCCTCTCATCATTGCTCTCAGGAAGCACAATCTTTTTTTTGTTCGCAGCAGCAAGTGCAAAAAGTTTATACTCAAACATCAAAGGTGTCATCACATCACTCTGTGTTGTTTGAATCTTTTGTTCAATAAAAGTAACATCTACACTTGAGTGGAAAAGTCCAAGTGCCAAAGCGATTTTTCTATCTGAATTACTACGTATACGAGAACGAATATGGGAGATCTTTTTTGCTGTTTGGTAAGTATCATCATCAACAGATAAAACAGGAAGATTAAAATCTTCCAACCCTTCAACAAGTTTTTTAATATTGGGATGTGCTCTCATATCGAAAGGAAAAACAATACATGAGATATTTGGATAGTTTTTAGAATAAAGTGCTCCAAGCAACCCTAAGATAATATCTGACCTATCAGCAGGAACGATCACAAGATCATCATCTTCTATATGATCTAAAAAATTGTCTAAACTCAATGCTGCAACTTTTACCCCACGTATACTTCTAGTATGATCCTTATCTGCTAAAAGGAGTGGTTTTGCACCCAAACTCTCAAGCACATCTTCAATACTCACAAGCCCCAGCTCTTCAACCTCATCAAGCATAAAAGTTGTATAGTTGTAATGTTGAAGTTTCTCCTCTAAAAACTCTTTTTGCTCCTTTGAGAGACGATTTACAAATGTTGCAAAATGGGTTCCCCCTTGAGAGACAAGTTTCTCATTCTCAATCAAGATACTCTCATACACCTCTTTTGCACTCTCATCTTTTGCTGAGATCACATTGATAAAGGGTGAGGAAAAGTTTTGAGCTATTTTCATATTGAGATCATAGGGGAGATTTGCACTCAGATAAGAGAGTCGAATCCCCTCACACAAAACAAAATCGTATTCATCTTCTAAAGCTTTAAACTTCTCTATAAGTTGATTTATCAAAATCTTTATTTTATTATTGGCAATCATATTTTCAACATACTCAATATCAAAACCATAACTTTGTTCATACTCTATATCTAGATCAAAATGCCCTATCATAAATTCAATATCTCTATCTTGTTTTTCACTATTTGCAATAATTGGACGAAAAAAAGCAACACGATAGAGGTTGCGTTTAAGCACCTCCATCATCCCCATAGATACTAGTAACATCCCAGCATTAGCTTCAGCAGCTGATATAAAAAGAGATTTTGTTTTCATAACTCAATCATCCTCAATTAATTTTATGCTAGTATATCAAAAAAAGTAAGGTGTTTTATGAATCCCAAAGAACTTATGATAAGTAGATACGAAGCTTTTAAGGCTAACAATTGGAGCTACCTTGAAGAGACTTCTCTTCATCAAAAAGCTCAAGATTTGGCAACTCTTGCACATATACGCTGGTTACGCCTTGAGATACTTAATGCTCACGATAATATAGTCGAATTTAAAGCATACTACGATGAGTATGGGCACAAAGGTGTTCTTCATGAAAAAAGCTATTTTGTGCAAGTTGATGGAGAGTGGAAATATAATGATGGTGTCATAGATCCATCATAAACATCTATTTTTACTAGTATAATTCAACAAAATAAAACATTATTCTTTTTTCATATTTTCTAGAAACTAAAAACTTGACTTTAGATGTATAAAAAGTGTAAAATTACACCCATAAAGAAGGTGCAAGACACTTTTAGACATCTTTCCCCCATTCCAATCCCAACAAATTAAGGCAGTCACTATATGAGTGAAAACAACTCCCAACAACCTCGTAACAACAAAAACAAAAATAACAATCGTAACAACAATTCAAAACGTACACATACTCCTGTAAAAGGTTCTAGTGTAGAAGAGCTTCGTACAAAAACTATCGAAGAGTTAGTAGCGATAGCTGAGGAGCTTGGTGTTGAGCATCCAAATGAGCTTAAACGTCAAGATGTGATCTTTGAGATTTTAAAAGCGCAAACAGAGCAAGGTGGTTTTATCCTCTTCTCTGGTATCTTAGAGATTATGCAAGATGGGTATGGCTTTATCCGTTCTATCGACAAATCATTTGGTGAGTCTGGAAATGATGCTTATGTTTCTAGTACACAGATCAAACGTTTTGCACTTCGTAACGGAGATGTAGTAACTGGTCAAGTTCGCCCTCCAAAAGATCAAGAGCGTTACTATGCACTTATCAAGATAGAAGCGGTAAACTCCCTTCCGCCAGAAGAGAGCAAAAAACGTCCACTCTTTGACAACCTCACACCACTTTACCCAGAAGAACAGATCAAACTTGAGTACCGTGAAAAAGGGCTTACTGGTCGTATGCTTGATCTTTTTAGTCCTATTGGTAAGGGGCAACGTGGACTTATTGTAGCCCCTCCTAGAAGTGGTAAAACAGAGCTTTTAAAAGAGATAGCTCACGGTATTAGTGCAAACCATGCAGAGATTGATCTTATGGTATTACTTGTTGATGAGAGACCTGAAGAGGTTACAGATATGGAGAGAAGTGTTAAAGGTGAAGTATATAGCTCAACTTTTGATATGCCTGCAAAAAACCATGTTAAAGTAGCTGAGATGGTGATAGAAAAAGCAAAACGTCGTGTAGAGCTTGGTCGTGATGTTGTAATACTTCTTGACTCTATCACACGCCTTGCACGTGCTTACAATACAGTTACACCATCAAGTGGTAAAGTGCTCTCTGGTGGGGTTGATGCAAATGCACTTCACAGACCAAAACGTTTCTTTGGAGCTGCTCGTAACATCGAAAAAGGTGGAAGTTTAACTATCATCGCAACAGCTCTTGTAGATACAGGTAGCCGTATGGATGAAGTGATCTTTGAGGAGTTCAAAGGTACAGGTAATATGGAAGTGGTTCTTGATAGAAAAATCGCAGATAGAAGAATCTTCCCTGCTATCGATATCCTTAAATCTGGTACACGTAAAGATGATCTTCTTATTGGTAAAGATGTATTACAAAAAGTGTTTATCCTCCGTCAAATGCTTCATAAACAAGATAATGAGGTAGAAGCACTTAAATTTATCTACAACACTATGGGTAAAAAAGAGACAAACCAAGAGTTTCTTGAGAGTATGAACACGGACAAATAATGAAAATAGGTGTTTTTGATAGTGGGATTGGGGGGCTGAGTGTTGTAAAGTCCCTTCTTGAACACAAACTCTTTGAGGAGATTATCTACTTTGGTGATACTGCCCGTGTACCGTATGGTTCTAAAGAGAAAAACACCATTATCCGTTATGCTATAGAAGCTGTTGAGTTTTTTAAAAACTTTGACCTTGATATGATTATCGTAGCTTGTAACACAGTGAGTGCTTATGCACTTGATGAGATGCGTGAAGCTGCACTCTGCCCTGTTGTAGGGGTTGTAGAAGCTGGAATTCTAGCTGCAACCAATGCAGTAGATAACAACACAAACAACATCCTTATCATCGGTACAAACGCAACTATCAACTCTAAAGCATACGAAAAAGGGCTAAAAAAACAAGGGTTTGACAATATTCAGACAAAAGCAACACCCCTTTTTGTTCCCCTAGTTGAGGAAAATATCCTCAGTGGTGAGATTTTAGATGCAACCATCAAACACTACTTCAAACACCTTCCACACCCTGATGCTGTTATCTTGGGGTGTACCCATTTTCCACTTTTGAGTGATGCACTTCAAGAGTTTTTTGGTACAAAAACGCAACTGATCCACTCAGGAGATGCTATTGTTGAGTATCTTGAAAACTCTATGGACTTTACATATAGATATGAAGATACAAAACTAAAATTCTTTGCTTCTGAAAATCCTGAAGCATTACGAACAACTGCAAACAAGTGGATCTATGAAGCATAAACGTATCTCTATTTTTGGGTATGGCAACACCACTAAACCACTAAGCAAACATATCAAAAATGCAGTATTTTATGACGATAGTTGCACTGAGCCTTATGGTGGAGAAAATGGCTCATTTGTAAGACCATCAAATGAGTTTGACCCTGAGTTTTCAGACCTTGAGATCACAAGCCCTGGAATCCCACCTTCAAACCCTCTCATACAAAAAGCAAAACATCTCATAAGTGAGTATGACTTCTTTAAAGATGTGCAAAACTTCAAAATCTGGATCAGTGGAACAAACGGCAAAACCACAACAACTCAAATGATGCAACATCTTTTAAAAGACAAAGGCTCTCTTGCTGGTGGAAATATCGGTACACCATTAGCAGAACTTGATCAAAGTGCTCCTATCTGGATACTTGAAACAAGTTCATTTACAATGCACTACACCAATGAGGCTACACCAAATCTCTACATACTTTTACCACTCTCACCAGATCATCTTAGCTGGCATGGAAGTATGGAGGGCTATATAGAAGATAAACTCAAACCTTTGAGTATGATGAGAAGTGTTGATACTGCTATCATCCCTGAGGAGTATAAAAACACTCCAACAAGAGCAAAGCTTATCACGTATAAAGATAAAGATGATCTAGCAACTCACTTTGAGATAGATAGCTCAAAGGTGAAATTTGAAGGTGCATTTTTACTCGATGCCCTTTTGGCCATGGCAGCTGATAAACTTCTCAACGATAGAATCGCCTACAAAGCTATCAACTCTTTTGCACTTGAGCCTCATCGTCAAGAGGAACTAAGAGACTCCAAAGATCGTCTTTGGGTCAACGATACAAAAGCAACAAATCTCGATGCCACTATCGCTGCAGTAAAACGCTATGAAGAATACTTTATTCATCTCATATTAGGTGGTGATGACAAGGGTGTAGACCTTGAAGAACTCTTTGTTTTTTTAGAAGATAAAAAACTTCATATCTACACTATTGGGAGCAACAAAACAAAACTGCTCCAACTTGCACAAAAACACTCCATAAACGCAACACGATGCAGAGATCTCAAAGATGCCATCACAAACATCGATGTACATCTCAAAAAAAATGAAGTTGCCCTACTCTCCCCAGCGGCTGCAAGTTTGGATGAGTTTAGCTCTTATGCACAAAGGGGTGATCTTTTCAAAGAGCGAGTAAAAGCTCTTTAATTAAATGCCCATTTAACTATTTTCATGCTAAAATAAGCACACTAAATATAAAGGCTGCGTTTGAAAGAGTTTAGAGAAGTTTTAGCAAGAAAGTATCGTCCATCCAACTTTGATGAGCTTATCGGTCAGGAGACTGTTGCACAAACACTCTCCCTTGCACTAGATTCTAACAGGCTCTCCCACGCTTACCTCTTCTCAGGACTTCGAGGAAGTGGAAAAACTTCAACTGCTCGTATCTTTGCAAAAGCTCTTATCTGTGAAGAGGGTATGAGCCACCAGCCATGTGGAAAATGTTCTAACTGTACTATGGCAATAGAGGGTCGCCATATGGATATCATCGAGATAGATGGAGCATCAAGTCGTAAGATAGATGATATACGTGATCTTATTGAGCAAACCAAATATAAACCAGCAGTGGCAAGGTTTAAAATCTTCATTATCGATGAAGTGCATATGCTTACAAAAGAAGCTTTCAATGCCCTACTTAAAACTCTCGAAGAGCCACCAGAGTATGTAAAGTTTATCTTGGCAACAACTGATCCACTTAAACTTCCGGCAACTATTCTTAGTAGAACGCAACATTTTCGTTTCAAGAGTATTGCGACAAACAAAATTGTAGATCATCTTGCACACATACTTAATTTAGAAGAGATTGGGTATGAACCAAATGCACTTGAGATTTTAGCAAGAAGTGGAAGTGGAAGCCTTCGTGATACACTCACACTTTTAGATCAAGCTATCATCTATTCCAAAGGGTATGTAGATGTTGCTACTGTCACTGATATGCTCGGACTTGTTGATCCTCAGTTCATTGCCGAGCTTTTCAATGCTGTTTTTGCAAAAGATTATGCAAAGCTTGTAGAGTATACAAAAGCACTAGAAGATTATGAAAGTGAGATGGTGGTTGATGAGCTGATTGCTTATCTCAAAGAAAAAATGTACAACCAAGATGCCCTCTTTTCTACACTTGTGCTTGATAGATTTTTTAGAATCCTCTCTGATGCAAAGTACCTCTTTAGCATCAATGCAGATGGCTCTTTTGTACTTTCCATGATCTTTTTTAAGATGATAGAAGCACTACGTATCAAAGAGATAGACCAGATGATAGAATCTCTTCAAAATAATGTTAAACGAGTTGATCTTACAATCTCTGATGAGTGTCCAGCTCCTCAAGTACCACAACAAAACACAACGATCAAGATCCAATCAACAACTCCTGAGACGCCAACACCTCCACAACAAGAAGATAAAACACCTTCAAATAAAAAAGAGCCTTTAGCACTTCAAGAGGAACAAGTAGCTCCTGCACAACCATCAAACACCTCTTATAAACTTTTTGAAGAGTTATTAGCAAAAATAACCGATAGAAATGCAGAGCTTGGAGAGTGTTTTACGAATAATATCACATTTATCTCTTTTGAAGAAAACATCCTTACATGGGAGAGTTGTGCGGATGAGAAGTGTAAAAAACTACTTCGCCACGGGTATGGAGTTATCAAACAACTTACACGTGAAGTGTTTGGGTTTGAAACTACTATCAAAGGTATCGCTTGTTCAAAACCACAAAACGAGCAACCTCAGCAACAAAAAAAGACTCAATCAACACAACAAGAAGAACCACAGCCACCCTCTATGGTAGAAGATATTGAGATGGGGGGAGCAGCAAGTTGTGTAATGAACTGCAATGAAGCATCGATCCAAGATGAGATCAATGGCACCGATATCACAAAAGAACCTATAGTTCAAAAAGCTATCGAGATGTTTGAAGCAAAAAAGGTGATCGTTCAATCAAAGATCTAACAATCACCTTTTCAAATTAAGATAAGGAAAAAACTAGTCTAAAAGTTTTTTCCAAGCTGCTTCCACTTTTGCAGCTAGTTTTTTTGTAATCCCTTTTACCTCTGTTAAGATAGAAGGGTTTTGATGAATAACACCAACAACCTCATCTACATCACCAAAATGCTCTATGATTTTTTCAACCTTTTTCTTACCAATGCCTTCTACAGAAGTTAAAAACTCTTTGAGCTCTTTTTTTGTGATCTTTGCTTCATTTTGTGCAGACTCACTAGCTTCATCGCCTTTACCTTTTGGGTGTGGTACATCTTGTGCAGATTTGCCTGTTTTACTTTTTGCAGGGTTGAGTGCTAAGTTATCTTGGTAGTTCCACTTCTCACTTGGCCACTCCTCACTCCATCTGCGTTTTACTGCATACATTTTGTACTTTTTATCTAGTTTATGGATATATACTGCTTTACCACCATAGTTTTTCTTTTTCTTACCAAAGTAAGCGCCATCATAGCTAGG
>JAMORZ010000113.1 GCA_027063295.1 Sulfurimonas sp. | reverse complement strand
TATGATAAGTGATGATTCCAAAGAATACAAATCTTCTAAGTCATCATACACTTCACACTCTTCACCTAGAACTTTCTGCCAATATGTTAATAGATTAATATCATCGCTATGTAAAACTGTTTTCATTGTGGGAATGTTATAAAAAAAAAGGAAAAAAGTATATTGCCCACTAGGACAATACTAAAAAAGAAGGAAATTTAGTTTAATAAAAGTGCTAATGCTACTCTGTCTTTGATAGCAAGTTTATCATAAGTTTTACTCGCATGAGCTTTTATGGTTCGTGGTGTTACATCAAGTTTTTGAGCTATCTCTTTATAGGTTAATCCCTCTTTGAGTAAAAGGGCAACCTCTTTTTCTCGCGCTGTGAGTACTGATAATTTTTCCTCTTTTGGCTCTGATCTTTTTTTAGCATTGAGTTGAGTGATCAACTCTGATGTAAATGATGGATACAACCATGACATCCCATCTTTAATCGTTTGTATTGCAGAAAGGATGAAGTGGTCTCTCATTAAAGCATTTCCATACCCCATAACACCCAAACGCAATAGTTTCTTGGCTGTTAGTAAGCTCGGTGTTCTGTGCAACATTAAAATCTTATTATTCTTCTCTATTAATCTTTTAAGAACTTTCTCACAATCCTCTATACATGCACTATAGTTCATTATGATAAGTGATGATTCCAAAGAATACAAATCTTCTAAGTCATCATACACTTCACACTCTTCACCTAGAACTTTCTGCCAATATGTTAATAGATTAATATCATCGCTATGTAAAACTGTTTTCATCTTATCTCTCTGTAAATGTATATTGTTTTGTTTTTAAAATTGGCTTTAAGATATAATCTAAAACACTTTTCTGACCTGTTATGATATCGACATTTACTGTCATACCTGGAATGATTTTAAGATCTTCACCATTTCTACCCAATGAGTTTTTCTCTGTTTTGATCCGTACAGTATAAAAAACATTTCCTTTTTCATCTTTTATGGTATCAGGTGAGATCAAAACTACCTTACCATCAAGACCACCATAGATAGAAAAATCGTATGCTGTAAACTTTACGATCGCCTTTTGCCCAAAATAGATAAAAGCGATATCTTTTGGTTTAATTTTCACTTCCACTAAGAGTGTTTCATCACTCGGTACAATTTCCATAATATCTTCACCAGGTTTTACAACACCACCTATTGTATTTACAAAGATATTTTGTACAATACCATTCATTGGTGAACGAACGATTGTTCTACTAACCTGATCTTCTAGTGCAGTAGAGTTTGCACGTAATGATTCTAAATCACTAATAGCTTTAGAGAGTTTCACCCTTGCTTCACTTTGAAATTTATATTTTGCTTCTTCTATCTGGCTTTTCACCTCTTTGATCGCTGATTTTAAACGTGGAATAGACTTCTTAGTAGCACTATATTTATCCTTGATATCATTTTGTTCACGTTTTAACTTTAAGAAATCGATTCGAGAACGTACACCTTTTGCAACCATTGGACGTGTCATCCTCACTTCATCATTAATCAACTTCAATGAAGAGTTTAAACTTTCTAAGTGAGAATAAGCTTCTGATAGCTCCTGTTTTTTCTGAGCTAAACGTTCTTTGAGAGCATTTATACTAGAGTTTAACTGCTTTTTGTTTACCTCGTAAAGATGTTTTTCATTTTCGATAAACTTTGAGAGCTTTTCGTATGTTTTTTTATCAACTTTAAAACTTTTGCCCTTTGCTTCTGCCTGTAAACGGATAATCTTTGCCTCAAGTGCATTTGCTTGAATCTCATTTGAACTAAAAGAAGATTTTGATTTTTCGTTGTTAATCTTCATAAGGACTTGCCCTTTTTTAACAACTTCACCCTCGTGAACTAAAATATCTTCAACAATCCCACCTTCAAGATTTTGAATGAGTTGATTTTTTCCACTTGGAATAATCTCACCATCACCACGAGCAATCTCATCTATCATTGCAAATTTTGCCCATACAATAAAGAGCAATATTGCACTTACCCAAAAATAAAGTACAATTCTTAATTTACTTGGAGATTTTTGTAATACTGCTGCACTCAAAGAGTGCATAAATTCATAGTCTTTTTCGGTTAGATGCTTTTTAGGATTTTTTGCCATTATGCACCCCCGCCAAGTTTTTTCAAGATCTTCTCTTTTGTATCATCTAAAATTAGTTTAGAATGGTGCATCACTAAAACTCTATCTGTAATATCCAATAAAGAATATTTTTGAGTAATAAGCACCAACGTTTCATCTTTAAGGGACTCTTTGAGATTTTTTAACAGTATTGCTTCTGTGGTTTGATCCATGGAGTTACTTGGTTCATCCATCAACATAATAGAGCTATCTTGCAATAATGCACGAGCGATTCCTACACTTTGACGTTGTCCACCTGAGAGTCCTGCTCCACGCTCACCAATAGGCATATCATACCCTAAAGGATGTTTAGCAATAAACTCTTCTGCTGTACTAATCTGAGCAGCTTTAATCACATCATCGGTATGTGGATGTATCTCTGATGATATAATATTTTCTTTCAGTGTCCCTTTAAAGAGATGTACATCTTGTGGCACATAAGAGATATAGCGACGAATGTCAGCAGGATCGATTTGGGAAATATCTGTTCCATCGATCAAAATCTTTCCACTTGTAGGTTCATATAACTTTAAAATCAACTTCGCGATTGTACTCTTTCCTGATCCTATACGACCAATAATAGCTACTTTCTCTCCAGGTTCAATCACAAAACTTACTTTATGAAGTGCCGGAACTTCAGTACCTGGATAGTTAAAACATACATCTTGAAACTCAATTTTCCCTTTAAATTTAGAGCGCTGAACAAACTCTTTACCCTCTGGACGTTCACACTCTTGAGAGATGATATTATCTAGTGTTTCATAAGCACTTTTAGCATCTGCATAAGTTGATATCAGTGCTGCAGCCTGTCCCATAGGAGCGACTGTTCTTGATGTTAAGATCATAACAGCGATCAAGCCACCCATTGTAAGATCAAACTCTTTGATAAGATATACACCAAATACAACAACAAACACTGTATTGAGTTGGATAAACAAGTTTGTCACATTTGGGATGGAAGAAGCTAACAATCTTGATTTTAAGTTTTTCTCAGCAATCTCTCCAGATGATTCTTCCCACATCCATTGCTGTTTAGAAGCCATTGACATCGACTTAACTGTTTCAATATTTTGAAGTGTTTCAATTAAAATTCCATTTTTCTTTGCACTTGCTACATGGGAGCTCTCTATACTTTCACGAAGAGGTTTTTTAATAATAAGGGCATAAATCAAAATAAGTAACATTGTTGCAAGAGGAACAAGAACAAGAAGTCCACCAATATAATAGATAACACACAAAAAGATAAGTGCAAAAGGCAGATCAATCATAGCAGTCATTGTTGCTGTTGCAAAGAAGGCTCTTACTGATTCAAAGTTTTTGAGGTTGTTTGCAAATGAACCAACCGATTTTGGATGTACTGCCATCTTTAAATCTAAAACTTTTTCAAAAACAATTGAGGACATGATAATATCACTCTTTTTTGCAGCTAATTCTAAAAGATACCCTCTAGTGAATTTTAAGAAAAAATCTAAAAGATAAACAAGAATAATCCCTATTGAAAAAACGAGGAGTGTCTCTTCTGCATTGTTTGGAATAACTCTATCATACACATTCATTGTAAAAAGAGGAGTCGCAAGAACAAAAATATTTATCAATAAAGATGCCCAAAGAACATCTCTGTAAATCGAGCGAGATAATTTTAGAGTGTCCCAAAACCAATGTTTTTGATTGATCTGTAATGTTCTACTATTTTGATCCTCATAAACAAACTCTTTTTTGAGCATAAAACCAAAACCTAGATACTCTTTATCTAGTTCCTCTATTGGCACCCACTGCTCTAAACCATCACCTTCTGGATAGATGATTTTTGCTTCTGTCTTATCATCATTAAATTTTTCTAAGATACAAACATTATCATTACTTAAAAGCAAAATCATTGGAAGGTGTAAAGAAAGAATGCTGTCTAAATCTTTTTGTACTAAAGTAGATTTTAGCCCTGCACGAGCTGCAACACGAGAAAAAAGAGATTTCGAGCTATCTTTTGAAAAGATAGTCTCTCCATCATTAATCGGTAGCCCTGTTAAAAGAGCTTCTTTTGAAAAAGGCTTATGAAATAACTTTGTGTAGAGTACAAGTACATCAAGTAATGAGTCTTCATGTACAGTAAAACTATATTCAGTCATTTAATTCCTTTTAAAAAGAGAGTTTAATCTCAATACGTCGATTTGCTTTACGACCCTTTTTTGTTCTATTACTTGCGATAGGATCTAACTCTCCACGACCACGTGTTGTGATCCTTGAGGGGTCAATCCCTTTTGCAACAAGTGCTTTTTTCGCCATTGCTGCCCTTTGTTCAGAAAGCTTCATATTGATTGCGGCCTTTCCTACACTATCTGTATGCCCAATAATCTCAACTTTATAAGCTTTATTTTTCTTCAAGAAGTTCGCAAAGTTTTCAATAATAGGCTCAGACTCTGCTAAAATTTTATCAGAGTTTGGCTTAAAATGGAGTGCCAATGTCTGCTTAATAGGACATCCGTTTGGATCTACGGTAACACCTTGTGCAGTATCTGGACAAGCATCTTTATAGTCTGCTACACCGTCATTGTCTGTATCGATCGGGCATCCTACATAGTTGACTTCTATCCCTTTTGGTGTATTTGTACATTCATCTTTATAATCAAGTACACCATCTCTATCACTATCGATTGGGCAACCAAGTTTATCTACTTTTGAGTTTCTTGGTGTTCCATCACATCTATCGTATTTATCAAATACACCATCTTTATCACTATCAATATCTTCAACTTCATAAACATAGATAGTAACTGCAACACGATTTGAAAGATCTCTAGACTCTTCTGACTCGTCAGTATAAGCCAAATCCATTCCACCACGGTATTCTACTTTTAACAAAGACTCATCAATCTGTTCATCTACTAAAATATCTCTTACAATCTGTGCATATCTTTTAGAACGTTTTAATGTACTATTTGTATCTTCATGGTCACGAAAAATATTTTGAATAGCATTTGCATACGTTTGAGAATCGATGGCTTTCTCATTTGGATCATCAGTGGCTTCGTTTGTATACCCTATAATGCTCACTAAAATCTTACGTTCAGCTTCTACAAAACTTTCAATTCTATCTGCTATTTCATTAATATTTTTATATTCACCCTCATCTAACTGATCATCGTCAAAATGTATTGGATCAAAACGGATAATCTCTGCAAAAGTCCCCATCATAAGAGTATTATCATTAGATTTTTTAGGGTGTTTATCTTTTAGTACAGTATAATAATCATCGTATGTCCCTGCCTGAAGTAAAGAGATACCAAATAATAAAATAAAAAATTTTATAACTACCATTTTCATATTGTTAATCCTTGTCTTATTTTGAGAGAAGTATTTCCACTCGTCTATTGAGGTATCTTCCTTCAACAGTAGAGTTATCTGCAATCGGTTCATCATAACCTCTTCCATCTGTTTCTAAACGATCTGCAGAAACACCAAGTTTTACAAGTGCATTTTTAAAAGCTTCTGCTCTTTGTTTTGAAAGCCTTAAGTTAAAATCAGCCTTACTTGATTTGTTTCTACTTGTATGCCCAACAATAATCGCACTAAAGGCAAGGTTTTTTTTCATAAACTCCGCAAATTCTTTAACCTTGTCTTTAGTACTATCAGGAAGTTCCGCACTATTTCTTGCAAAATTAATTGTAATCGTAGTGGAGCTTGCACACCCCTCTTGGTCAACATCATAACCAAGTGGAGTATTCAAACAACTATCTTTATAGTCTTCAACACCATCCATATCACTATCGATGGCACAACCATCACTTGATACATCTACATTTTTTGGTGTTAATGGACATTTGTCTTTAGCATCTAAAACACCATCACCATCACCATCTTTTTTAATCTTCACACACCCATAAGGCATGATGTTGTTCTCTTGAAGAGAGTTATCACACAGATCTTCATTGTCAACGATATTATCACCATCAGCATCAAGCTTTACTGGAAGTGTATCTAGTACTTCTTCAGCTTCTGCACCTGTATAAAGATTAACTCTTGCTGTAAATGTTTTTGTATCACCCACAACTGCCAAAGGTAGTAACCCCATAGCATCTAAAATACGATATTTCGCAAAGAGTAATGCATACTCCGCGCTAATAATCTGACTTCTTGCATTAATAACATCATTTTGTGATGAAAGCAGATCAAGAAGTGAACGACGACCAAGGTCATACTCTTCTTTGTAAAGTTCAAGTGTTTTTTCTGAGAACCCACGATACTCTTTAAGATCTTTAAGTTGCATTGCGATCATCTCATAAGCATTCCATGAGAGATCAAGCCCCTCTATCACCTGACGTTTAAGATCGCGTTTGATCTCAATCTCTTGATTTACTTTTGAGATAAGCTTCTGAGTATTTGCACTATCTGCACCACCACGGAAGATATTGTAGTTCAATACAAAACGAACACGAAATCTATCATCTATACTATCAAAGCCTGTAACACCACTATCAGTATCGTTATCGTTAAAGTTTTGGCTTATCTCTAAATCAACCTTTGGATAGAACTCTTTTTTGTTTTGCTCATAAAGTGACTGTGCACCTTTGATGTTGTAACGGCTTACAAGGAGTGATGGGTTATGATTAACAGAATAGAGTGCTGCTCTTTCTATGCTGTCTGGCATAGGGATATCAAAGTTTGGTTTTTCCATTGTAGTTATATCTGGCATACGCCCAAGAATACGACGGAAAGTATATTCGCTATCTCGTGTATTGTTTCTTTGTACCGTTAAGTTTGAACGAGCAAGGGAAAGAGCTGATTGGATCTTCTTCACCTCTGAATCTGTCGTAAGCCCTGAATCATAAAGATCTTTCACTTTTTTGTAGATAGATTTGTTGATCTGAACATTCTCTTTGGCTGTTTGAAGGAGTTCGTATGCTTTCATCACATCAAGATATGCTTTTGTCATCTGAAACGCGATATCATTTGCTTTTTCCACATAGTTATATGCAGCTGCCAAGATACGAGCTTCTTGATAGTCCACTTTATTCATTGTAGAAAAACCATCAAAAAGATTCTGAGTTAAGACAAGAGAAGATTCATAATTGCTGTATGATTTTTCATCAATACCATGGTTCCATGCATCACCAGGAACATCAGTCTTTAAAGCACCCGCTTTTGTGTATCCAACAGCTGCTCTAAAATCCAAGCTAGGGTAATACTCTGCTTCAGCAATCCCCAAGTCTTGTTGTGTTGCTCTATAGTTCTTTAATCTCTCCTGTACTACAGGATTGGTTTCTATCGCTTCAATTACACTCTCTTTGAGTGTTAGTGCATGAAGTGAAACACCCCAGATAAAACAACTTGAGAGTAAAAACTTAAAACCGTTTTTTACCATCAATCTCCCCTTGCTAATAAATCGCTACATTATACCTTAAGTTTATTGAATTAAAATTGATACACAAAAATAAACTTAACATAAAAACATAAGCTAATAAAATTTTGAACCATATCGGCAGTTTTTAAAAATATGTTATAATAATTACATAAAATTAAAAAGAAATGGAGGATTAGATTATGTTTGTCTCATCATACTCTACATATATCAATCCAAATACCATCTCTAAATATCCTAAAGATAAAGTCTCTGAGGGTGAAGTAAAACAAAAAAGTAGTTTTCATACTGCGTTTACATCAACTACAGTTGTTCAACAAACTTCATCCAACCTTCCTCTAAACTATATCTCAAACTACAAAGTACTCAGCAATCAGCAAAAAATGCACCAAGATTTGCAACAAAAAACAGATTCTCAAAATTTTAAAAAATTGCAAAAATTTTCCAGTGCAACAGAAGCATATTCTTACAATAAAAAACTTTTTTCTGTCGTTCCTAAACCTCATATTGCTATAGATATGACACCAAAAATCAACAAAAGACTACCAAAGGAGGCTCAAACAATGGCGGAAAAATCTCTTCGTTCAACAATGATCAATACCTATCTTGCAAATGATAAGTACTATCAGATAACAGCAGCTTAGGGCTCCACCCAGGCATCTGTTTTTATAATGTTTCCATTATCAAAAATTTTGAGCTTATAAGCACTACTACATTTTCCTTCACTTATTTCAAGAACAGCCATTTGCAAAATCTTTTTACATTTTTTAGGGATATCATAATGCCCTTTGATCCCTGTGAGAAACTGTTTGAGTGGTACTTTACTATCCATCCCTATGACATTATCTCTACATCCTGTAAGACCTATGTCACTAAGGTATGCTGTAGATGAAGCTATCTGAAAATCATCACTACTCACATGAGTATGTGTACCGATGATACCACTCACCTCACCCTGCAAAAGCATCATCATCGCTCTCATCTCACTTGTAGCCTCTGCATGAAAATCGATAAAAATATTTTTTATACCTTCAGCTTTTAGCCTCTCAACATTTTCTTTGGCACAACGAAATGCATTGTCACACATAGGAAGCCCATAGTGCCCCATAAGATTAAGCACTGCTAAACTCTCTCCTGCTACCTCATACACCTTACATCCTGTTCCTGATACTTCTTTTGGGTAGTTATGTGGACGGAGTATCTCACGAGTATCAAAAAGGGGGAGTATATCTTTTTTATCCCAGCTATGGTTTCCCCCTGTCATTACATCGATACCATATGAAAAAAGCTCATCGCAGTTTTTCATTGTCAGACCAAAACCGTGTGATGCATTTTCATAGTTTGCTATCACAAAATCTATATTGTGCTCCTCTTTGAGACTTGGTAGATACTGTTGTATCATCTTTCGTCCAGGTTGTCCTACGATATCACCTATAAATGCTATTTTCATTACAGTACCTTTGGTT
>JAMORZ010000112.1 GCA_027063295.1 Sulfurimonas sp. | reverse complement strand
CATCTTTGGTGACACTTCTTAAAAGCTTTTGTGCAAGTGGCAAGAGAGGAAGTTCTGAGTGCATAAATAGAGCTACTTTCATCTCCTCAAAAAGGTCAAGTTTATAGTTAGAACTCAGTCCATCAGTTGCAAGTATCCAACGGATCTTTTGTATCTCTAGCTCCTCTAGATTGATGGCTCCATTGCCAAGAAGTCTGTTTGAAATCGGACAGTGAATAATGGTGTGTTGATGCTCTTGAATCTTTTTAAGCTCCTCGCTGTTTGCCTTGACTACATGTGTTAAAAGGGTTTGTTGATTTTCAAAATGTGCTAAAAATTCATTGGCATCACTGACATTTGCACCTTGTTTGAGTAGTTTTTCAAAAAACTCTTTAAAATCTCCACTGCTACTATCTAGCCACTCCCTCTCTGCTTTACTCTCCATGAAATGGGCAGTAAGTTTGAGATTTTGTTCTTTGACAATCTCCAATGCTTTTTTTATCAAAACAGGGTGAACTGAGTAGGGTGAATGTATAGCAACTGCAGGGATAAAGCCCTCCCTTTGTACCTCTTGACTCTCTTTTAGTCTATTTTGAAAATCTTGAAATAAAACATCTGCCATAGTTGCCTGAGAGCCTATAAGCTCATTGAAAAATACAACATTTTGTTTTGCATCTGCACAAGCTTCAAGATCCATAGCATGGGAGCTTATGGCACCAAAAGTTGTGATTCCAGATTCTAACATAGACTCAATAGCTTTGGACATACACTCTTTGTTGCACCCCTCTATAAGGTTCTCTCTGTTTTCTATTACACTGTAGAGCCAGTTGAGAAAATCTCCATAACTTAACTGTGTTTTATTCGCGGAGAACTCAATGTGTACATGGGCATTAATAAGTCCTGGCATAAGTAAAGAGTGCTCTTTGAGTGTAGTCACTTTTGCTTCTGGATAAAGTTCAATAAGCTCCTCAAAAGGAGCAATCTTTTCTATATGTGTGTTAAACGCAACTGCGAGGTTTGTACTTACCTTCTCTTGAAAATATATGTAATGTGGAATAATAATCTGCATACTCAATCTTTTTGTAAAATTTAAAATAGATTATGCTTTATTTGGGTAAAATATCTGCTTAAATATTGAAAGATGAAAAAAACAAAAGGTAGAAAATGAAAATAGTAGTTATTCAAGGTCCAAATCTCAACATGTTAGGTGTTCGTGAGCAAAATATTTACGGTCCAATGAAACTAGAACAGATTCATGCTCAAATGCAAGATGTAGCAAACCAAAATGGTGTAGAGATAGAGTTTTTTCAAAGTAACCTTGAGGGTGAGATTGTAGATAAGATTCAAGAGTGTTATGGTGAAGCACACGGTATTATCATCAATCCTGCGGCTTATACACACACTTCTATTGCTATTCGTGATGCTATCTCTGCAGTAGCACTTCCAACTATTGAGGTACATATTTCAAATATTCATAGACGTGAAGAGTTTAGAAAAACAAATATGATAGCACCAGTTTGTGCATCTTCAATCGTTGGTTTTGGTCCTTTTGGTTACCATCTTGCTATGATGGGAATGCTTCAAATTCTCAATGAAATTAAAGCAGCCCAAGAGGCACAAAAAGCAGCACAAAAAGCATAGGCTAGTATGTATTTAAAACGCAGGTTACGTGAAGATCTTTTTATCTTTAAATCATTGCGTTTTCCCTATGTAAAAAAAACTTCTTTCAAAGGTTTTCGTTATAATGCCACAATAGGCATTGGAGGCAATATAGGAGATGTTAAAAGACGATTTGAACATCTTTTTGTTGCACTCCAAAAAGAAAGATCTTTGGATATAAAAGCAACATCGTTGATTTTACAAAATCCTCCTTTTGGATACACAAAGCAGGATGATTTTTTTAATTCAATTATGGTTGTTTCGACAAATATGACACCGCAAAGATTTTTACAATATCTTTTGCATTTAGAAAAAAAATTTGCACGTAAAAGAAGTTTTGCCAATGCACCAAGGACATTAGATTTGGATATTATCTTTTTTGACAATCGAACTATCAGTACACAAAACTTAAAGGTTCCACATCCATGCTGGGCTGAGCGTGAAAGTGTTGTGATTCCATTAGCGAGTATGCATAGATGAAAATTTTAACATTTACAGGTCGTACACCATCAGAAGCATTGAAAAAAGCAAAAATGGAAATTGGTGATGAAGGGATGCTTATTGAAACTAAAGAGATTCAAAAAAAATCTTTAGGTAAGGACGCATTGTATGAGATAGTTATAGGGATAGAAGATGATATGATTCCCTCTACATATAAAAAATCAAAAAAACCTTTAGCTGAACAAAAACCTTTAAAAAAAGAGAGTGAAGAGATTTTATTTGATATATCTAATGCTGCAAAGCAGATTTCTCAAATCTCAGATGTAACACTACCTCAATATGACTATCCTGCATCTCCAAAATCATCACAAGTACAAACTAGTGTAGAGCCTAAGGAACTTAAAGCATTAAAACAGGACATAGGGAAATTAGCAGATAAAATCAGTACAATTCAAAATATGATATGGGATGAAAAATCACCTGACATTGAATCTCAAATTCCACCTGAGTTTGCTGAGATATATCGCCTTGGTGCTCAAAGTGGAATGAATAAAGAACATCTTAATACTTTAATGCAAATTACACTGGAGCATATGCCTCTTAAAATGCGTGAAAATTCTGCAACTGTAAAGAGATATTTTCAAACAATATTACGTAAAATGGTTCCAATTCGGATGGAAAGCACTCCAAGTGTTGGTACAAAGAAAGTAATTATGCTAGTTGGTCCAACAGGAGTTGGAAAAACAACATCGATTGCAAAGCTAGCAGCAAGATATTCATATCTGATGCAAAAACGTTATAAAGTTGGACTTGTTGTTTTAGACACTTATCGTATAGGTGCTGTTGAGCAACTTATGCAGTATGCTCGTATGATGAAACTTGGTATTGAAACTGTAGTTGATCCTCCTGAATTTACAAGTGCTTTGGAATCATTAAGATATTGTGATTATATTTTAATAGATACTATGGGATCTTCTCCGTACGATAAGGGAAAGATAGAAAAAATATATGAGTGTTTACAAGCAAATCATACACAATATAATATTGATGTTGTATTGGTTATGCCAAGTTCTATAAAGTATGAAGATTTAAAAATGACATATGAAAATTTTTCTTCTTTAGGTGTAGATATGTTAATGTTTACAAAACTTGATGAAACGATCGGGTTTGGCAATATTTTTTCATTAGCATACGAGACAAAAAAGCCAATAAGTTATTTTTCTGTTGGTCAAGAAGTTCCTGATGATCTTGTATGTGCAAGTAGTGATTTTTTAATTGAATGTTTATTGAATGGATTTAATAGGAGTAAGGTATGATGGGGCATCAAGCAGAAAAACTTGAAGAGCTCGTTGCTTCAAGTACATCAAAAAAATCAAAAAAGACCCGTTTTATTGCAATAACATCTGGAAAAGGTGGTGTTGGAAAAAGTACAATAAGCTCAAATCTTGCGTATGTTCTTTCAAAACAAGGGTTAAATGTTGGGATCTTTGATGCTGATATTGGTCTTGCAAATCTTGATGTGATGTTTAATGTAAAAATAAAAAAAAATATCTTACATGTTTTACGTGGTGAAGCAACAGTTAGTGATATTTTGATCCCAATTACAAGAAATCTTATTCTTATTCCGGGTGAGAGTGGCGATGAGATACTTAAGTATTCTGATGCAGCACTTTTTGAACGTTTTATGGAACAAGCCCAGGTTCTTGATAAACTTGATGTAATGATTATTGATACGGGGGCAGGTATAGGAGAACATATTCAGATGTTTCTAAATGCAGCTGATGATGTTATTGTTGTAACTGTTCCTGATCCTGCTGCTATTACTGATGCTTATGCTACAATTAAAACCATAGCAACACTTCGTAATGATGTGGGAATGATTATGAATCAGGTGAAAAGTGAAAAAGAAGCAAATGCTGTTTTTGATAAAATTAAAAAAGTAGCTGATGCTAATATTGGATCTGATTTGGATCTTCATTTAGTGGGTAAGATTAATGTAGATGCAAAAGTTTCAAGCTCTGTAAAACAAAGAGCACTTTTTAGTGTAGAGTATCCAAATTCACGAGTAAGTGTAGATATTGAATCAATTGCAAAAGTGATAGCTTCTAAATTGGAACGAGATATGCTAGTTACTTCAAGCGATAGTGGTCTTTCTGGACTGTTTAAAAGATTGATGAAGCATTTTTAGTCGTATTTCGGGGGATCTATGTTAGGTGAAAATTTTGTTTATTTCTTTACGGTTCAAGGTTTTTTTGTAGGTATCATCTTTGGTATTTTAAAATCTTTTGATGCAGAAGGATTACTTACATACACATTTTTTATAACAACTTTTTTTTATCTTTTTTCCCATATCATCATTGCTCTGTATTTCAAGACAATTACATCCAAAGCATATTTTTTTCCAAAAGAGACTCATGAAAAAGAGTTAGATAGATTTGTAAAAGAGATTAACAAAAGAGAAAAACTTATTGATTCTGCAATTAAAATTACAGATATTGCAATTAAAATGAATTCTGATGAGAGAGAAGAAGATAAGGTGGCAACAGCATAATGGTAAACGCTTATCTACAAGATTTAAAACATCAAGAGGATGAATTAGCTATTCAATACCTGCCTGCAGTCAAAGCTATGGCTTTTAGACTTAAAGAACGTTTGCCAAGTAGTGTTGATTTTTTAGATCTTTCTGCGATTGGGACAGAAGAACTTATTAAATTAGCTCGAAGATATGATGAAAAGCTCAATGATAATTTTTGGGGATACGCAAAAAAACGTGTTTATGGAGCTATGCTTGATTATCTTAGAAGTCTTGATATTCTCTCTAGAGCAAGTCGTAAACTTGTAAAAGCTATCGATTATGCGATTGAAGAGTATCGTGTAGAGCATGATGAAGAACCAACAGATGAAGAATTAGCTGAAATATTAGATGAAAGTGTAGAAAAAGTTCATGAAGCACGTGTTGCATCTACTATCTATACAGTTATGCCATTGCACGATCAATTGCAAGTTGGTGATGAAGGTGCAGCACTTGCTGAAGTAGAAAAAGAGCAATTAATTGATGTGATAAAAACAGTTCTTACTACATTTAAAGAGCGTGAGCAGATGATTATACAACTTTATTATTTTGAAGAGTTGACTCTTAAAGAGATTAGTGAGGTTCTTGAAATAACAGAATCAAGAATCTCTCAAATTCATAAGGCTGTAATTCAAAAAATAAAAGAGAGTATAGGAGCAAAAGAAGATGGCTGATATACTTTCACAAGAGGAGATTGATGCTCTTTTAGATGTCGTTGAAGATGAAGGTGATGATGTCTTAGAGAGTGCAGATGATAACCTTTTACCTCAAAGACAAGTAACACTTTATGATTTTAAACGTCCTAACAGGGTCTCTAAAGAACAACTTCGTGCATTTCGTGGTGTTCATGATAAGATGGCACGTTCTTTAGCTTCACAGATCTCATCTATTATGCGCTCTATTGTAGAGATACAACTCCACTCAGTTGATCAGATGACATATGGTGAGTTTTTAATGTCTCTACCAAATCCAACCTCATTTAATGTTTTTTCAATGAAACCATTAGAGGGGAGTGGTGTAATAGAGATTAACCCTTCTATTGCATTTCCAATGCTTGATAGACTTTTGGGTGGAAAAGGTGAGCCATTTGATGCTTCACGTGAATTTTCAGATATTGAACTGAGCTTATTTGAGACCATTTTGCGTGTTATGATGAGTACACTCAAAGAAGCATGGGGACCTGTTATGGAGGTTTATCCTACTATTGAGTCAAAAGAATCAAGCCCAAACGTTGTACAAATTGTTGCTCAAAATGAGATTGTTGTGATGGTTGTTATGGAGATTATTATTGGGCACAGCTCAGGGATGATGAATATATGTTACCCTGTTATCTCTTTAGAACCGGTACTTCCAAAACTTGCAAGTAGAGACTTGATGCTCAATGAAACAAGTTCTAAGAAAAGTAGAAATACAGAACTTCAAGTACTTCTTGGTGGTGCAAAAGTGAATGTAGAAGCAAACCTTGGAAATGCAGATTTGACAATGGGAGATATCTTAGCACTTAATGTTGGGGATGTGATCCGTTTGTCGAGTGCAGCAGATGATATAGTAACTGTAAGTGTAGATAATAAAGAACGTTTCCGTGGTGAGATAGGGCTTCGTCGCTTTAGAAAATCTATTCAAATAAAAGAGATAATAGAAACTGAGAAAGATGCAGTAAAACGTGCTCTTGAAAGCTTTGAAAAGCAAAGACATGAAAAAATCTCTGGTGTTAAAGATATTATTAATGAAGATGAATTTGATGCTATGAATGAAGATGAGGAGTAGTAGATGAGTGACTTTATGAAATTATTTGAGAATGAAACGGTAGGAACCATTGAAGCTCTAGTTGGAGAAGCACCAACATTGGAATTAAAAGAGGAACAAGAACTAAGTATTATTTCTAATATTATTCCTCCTATTGTTTTAGTGAAGCTAAAAGTAAGTGGAGATGTGGAAGCAGATGCTATGGTTGCATTGCCACCAAATCTTTCAGCATCACTTTCAGATATGATGATGGGTGAAGAAGCAAGTGATAGAGAAGATGTTAATGAAGATGATTTAGATGCAACAAAAGAGATTGTATCAAACATATTTGGTGCAATAGCAAATACTCTATCAGCTCAAAAAGAGTTGCCTGTACTTTCATTCAACATTGAAAGCATTGAACTTATAAGTGATGATGCTGAGGTTAGTTTAGAAGCATTTAGCAGGATGTATGTATATAAATTTGGGCTTGGAGAACTACACTCTTTACTAATGTTTATTCTTGATGATTCTCTTTATAAAGCTGTTAATGGGATAGAAGAAAAAAACGATGAAGCTTCATCTTCAACTCCTTCGGCTTCATCTTCAGAAAATCAAGACAATGATTGTGCTTCAGAAAGTGTAAAACTTAGTGAAGAAGAGATGAATAATATAGCTCTTATTATGGATGTAAAATTACCAGTACGTGTGCGTATTGGAAAAAAGCGAATGTTATTAAAAGATGTTTTAAATATGGATATAGGTTCTGTTATTGAATTAGATCAACTTGCAAATGACCCACTGGAAATTTTAGTTGATAATCATGTTATTGCTCAAGGTGAAGTTGTTATAGTAGATGGAAACTTTGGAATACAGATTACATCAATAGGGACGAAAAAAGAGCGTTTAGTACAATTAAAGGGATAAAATGAAAGCAACTGAAACAAGTTTAACAAAAAAATATATAAAAGATGTAAAATCAGCAGATGTATGGAGTGTATTTAAGATTTTAGCTGATTTTGTGAAAGGTTTTGATGAACTTGGTGAGCTTGGTCCAACTGTAACTGTATTTGGAAGTGCAAGAACAAAAGAGGATGATATTTACTACAAAAAAGCACAAGAATTAGCATCAATGTTAGCTGCAAAAGGTTATAATATTATGACTGGTGGAGGTCCTGGGATTATGGAAGCTGCTAATCGTGGTGCATATAGTCATAAAAATGTAGAATCAATAGGTCTTAATATTGATTTACCAATGGAGCAAGTAGCAAATCCTTTTACCACAAAAGAGCTCCAGTTTGATTATTTTTTTTCTCGCAAAGTGATGCTTGTAAAATATTCTATGGCATATGTAATTTTTCCAGGGGGGTTTGGAACATTAGATGAACTTTTTGAAGCTCTTACCCTTGTTCAAACAAAAAAAGTAACAGGTGTGAAAATTTTCGTTATTGGTACAGAGTTTTTTAAACCTTTGATAGATTTTATAAAAGAGAAATTGCTGGATCAAGGAATGATAGATCAAGATGATGTTGATCTTATACATTTGACTGATGATTTAGAGAGTGTAGTAGAAGATATTGGAATGTCGTTGAAAAAACAGATTGCAGTGTTGGAAGATGTTGGATTAAAAAATACAGGATATTATAAAGCACTTTCAAGTTTAGAGCAAAAATAATGAAAAAACAAAAAGTATTACTTGGGATGAGTGGTGGGGTTGATTCTACAATTGCAGCCCTTTTATTAAAAGAGGAGGGGTATGAAGTTGAAGGATTATATATGCGTTTACATACAAACCCTCAATATCATGATTTGCATCAAGGGCGAGCTCAAAAAGCTGCTGATTTTTTAGGTATTAAGCTTCATATACTTAATGCAGAAGATAAGTTTAATCAAAATGTTTTTGAACCATTTATTCAAACCTATAAAGATGGGGATACTCCAAACCCATGTGCTCTTTGTAATCGAACTATGAAATTTGGTGAAATGATTAGATATGCCGATGAAGTGAATGCTGACTATTTAGCAACAGGTCATTATATAAAGACAGATGGAAAATACTTTTATCAAGCAGATGATGATACAAAGGATCAAAGTTATTTTTTATTTTATGTAAAAAAAGATATTTTACCACGATTAAAATTCCCGCTAGGTGATAGAAAAAAAAGTGAAATAAAAAAAATAGCAGAATCAATTATTAATTTAGAGAGTTTTGCAAAACAAAAAGAGTCAACAGAAATCTGTTTTGTAGAAACAACATATACAGATGTGTTGCAAAAATATTGTAATGTTGATAATGAGGGTGATGTATTAAATATTAATGGAGAAATTGTAGGTAAGCATAAAGGATATATGCATTATACTATAGGAAAGAGAAGAGGGTTTAGTGTTCACGGTGCACGTGAACCTCATTATGTATTGTCTATAAATGCAAAAGATAACCAAATTATTGTAGGAACAAGAGATCAGCTTTCATGTAATTATGTAGAACTCGATAATTTAAATATGTTTACTCATGAAAATAGTTTTCAAGCAAGTGTAAAATTAAGATACAGAACACAAGCAGTTCAATGCAATGTAAAGATTAAAGACCAAAAAGCATATGTTCAATTAAAAGAAGCAGTATTTGGTGTAGCAACAGGACAAGCAGCCGTATTTTACGAAGGCAATAAGCTTCTTGGAGGTGGATGGATTGTATCAACAAAGGAAAATTAATATTTTTTCTAATCCTCCCCATAGTTTAATATTCTTTTAAGCATTCTTTCCCTATAATTCCCATCCACAAACACAGA
>JAMORZ010000111.1 GCA_027063295.1 Sulfurimonas sp. | reverse complement strand
ATTGTTCCTGCACCTATGTTTGTTCCCTCATCTATCTGTGCATCTCCAAGGTAGCTTAAGTGTCCCGCTTTTACCCCTTTGAGGCTTGATTTTTTCACCTCTACAAAGTTTCCGATGTGGGTACTTTCTATCACAGAAGCTGGGCGAAGGTGTGCAAGTGGTCCAACATCTGAGTTTTTGACAATAGAGTCCTCTATAACTGAGTGGGCTTTGATGTGTGAGTGTGAGATGAGTGTCTCACCACAAAGTCTTACACCATTCTCTACTGTACATTCCCCTTCAAACACTACAGTTGATTCTATGTAAATCGACTCAGGAAGCTGCATACTTACACCCTCTTGCATCCATTTTGTTTTTATATGCTCTTGCATTATCACCTCTGCATCTGCAAGATCTTTTTTGGAGTTTACCCCTTTGAAGTGCTCCTCATCTACTAAAAGTGGAGCGATGCTTAGTCCATCATTTTTTGCCATTGCTATTACATCTGTGAGGTAGTACTCCTCTTGAGCATTGTCATTGCTTAGTTGTGGGATATACTTCTCTATCACCTCTTTGCTAAATGCATAGATACCTGCGTTTACTGTGGTGGTTGCAAGTTCTTTTTCATTAGCATCTTTTTGCTCCACAATATACTGCACCTTGCCATCTTCGATGATAACACGACCATATCCGCTTGGATCTTCAAGGTCAAAAACAGACATAATAATATCTGCTTGTGTATCTAAAAACCCTTGCAGTGCTGAAGCATTAATGAGTGGCATATCTCCATTGAGAACCAGCACTTTTTCATTTTTAGGTGCTACATTTTTCATAGCTCCACCCGTACCTGGAAAGTTTGTAGCATCTTGCTCTACAAAGTTTATGTTTTCAAAAAAGCTCTCCATCTGCTCTTTGACTGCTTCTTTTTGGTGTGCAATGACGATAGTGATATCATCAGATATCTCTTGAGATGCTTTGATAATATGATAAAGCATAGGTTTTCCACTGATATTGTGCAGCACCTTTGCCTTAGATGATTTCATACGACTACCCTTACCAGCAGCCAAGATGACGATACTTATTTTGTTTTTTTCCATAGAGTTCTCTTTTGTATTTGTAATAATGTTGTATAATTTTACCAAAAAATATAAAGTAGTCACTTGAAACCAATCACAAAAACAAAACTTATTTTCTCTCTTAGTCTATTTTTGGCATCTTTTTACAATTATGCTTTTTTCTCCAATGTTTTGGAGGTGTACCCGTTTGGGTGGGAAAACGGACTTTTTTTGGTCTCTATCTTTATCGTTTTGGTTGCACTTTTTAACTTCCTTTTCTCTTTGGTGAGTTCAAAATATACTCTTAAACCTATCATGATAGTTGTGCTTCTTGTCTCCTCTTTGACAAGCTACTTTATGAATATATACAATGTTGTCATAGATGACAGTATGATTAGAAATATGATGCAGACCAATATGGATGAGTCTCTTGATCTTGTGACACTTAAACAGATTGCCTATTTCCTTCTTTTGGGTGTGTTGCCATCATATATAGTTTACAAAATACCACTTGATGAAATGCCATTTAAAAAAGATATTTTCACCAGAGTAAAAGTGATAGGACTCTCTTTGGTTGTGATTGTGTTGTCTATTTTGGCGTTCTCCAAGCACTATACATCTTTTTTTAGAGAGCACAAACCACTTCGCTACTCTGTAAATCCAGCTTACTGGATCTACTCTATCGGAAAATATGTAAACGCAACATACTTTAAAGAGGAGTTGGTTTTAAAACAGATTGGGCTTGATGCAAAACTACACAGAGATGCAGATGATATAAAACGCAGAGTTGTTATTATGGTGGTTGGTGAGGCTGCTCGTGCGGATCATTTTAGCCTTAATGGGTATGAGAGAGAGACCAACCCACTTTTGGCAAAACAAGATATCATCAACCTTCCAAATGTAAGCTCCTGTGGTACATCTACAGCTGAGTCTGTGCCTTGTATGTTTGCAGTGTATGGGCGTGGGGATTATAGCTACAAAAAAGGGATAAGCACAGAGAATGTTGTAGATGTGCTTAAGCATACCAAAGATATAGCTATCCTTTGGAGAGATAACAACTCAGACTCCAAAGGGGTGGCTCTGCGTGTACCTTATGAAGGGTATAAGTCTACTGATGTTAATACTATCTGTACAGAGGGTGAGTGTCGTGATATTGGTATGCTTGTTGGGCTTGAGAGCTTTATAGAGAAAAACAAAGACAAAGATATCTTTATAGTGCTACACCAGATGGGTAATCATGGTCCTGCATACTATAAACGCTATACAAGTGATTTTAAAAAGTTTAAGCCTGTATGTAAGACAAATCAGCTGGAGAAATGTACACAACAGGAGATAGCAAATGCGTATGACAATGCTATCCTCTATACAGATAACTTTTTAAATGAAACAATAAATTTTTTAAAGCAGTATGACAAAGAGTACAATACCGCACTTATCTATATGAGTGATCATGGGGAGAGTTTGGGTGAGAATGGTATCTATCTACATGGACTTCCTTACTTTATGGCACCAGATGCCCAAACACATATAGGTGCTTTTTTATGGCTTGGTGATGGGATGAAAAATATCTTTGATGAAAAGTCTCTTAGAACAAACGCAGCAAAAGAGTACTCACAAGATAATCTCTTTCACACACTGCTTGGTATTTTTGGTGTAGAGAGTAAAGTGTATAAAAAAGATATGGATATACTACAACATGGTAAGCAATAAACATATTGCCATAGTTTTTTTGCTCCTTGTTGGAGTGATAGTTTTTTTTGGTATCTATGATGTAGATATTTTGATAGAGGATTATTTGTATAATTTTGATACAAAAACATTTGTCGTGAGAGCAGATGAGCAACCATATAGAGCTATATTCTATGATGGTGCAAAAAAGTTTGTTATTTTTATAGGTGTTACTGCACTGTTTGCTTTACTTGGAAGCTGGAAGTTTGAGCGTTTAAAGCCTTACAGAAGAGGGTTGCTGATAGTTGTTTTTTCTGCGATTCTTATTCCCTCTGTGGTTGGACAGCTCAAAGCAACTACAAATATGCCTTGTCCAGAAGATGAGATAAGATATAACGGAAGCTACCCTAGAACAGCTGTTTGGGAGTGTTATGCGGACGATTTTGAGTTGAAAAACGATAGAATTAAGTGTTGGCCAGCTGGACATGCAAGTGGTGGATTTGCCCTTATGAGTCTGTTCTTTTTGTTTCAAAAACGTAAAAATCGTTTTATCGCTCTTGGTGTAGCTGTTGTTGTTGGATGGTCGATGGGACTATATAAAATGATGACAGGGGATCACTTTTTTAGTCATACACTCATCACCATGTTACTTTCCTGGTTGATTATTATCATTGTTGCAAGGGGTGTTGCAAGGTACACAAAAAGAATTTAATCTAATTTGTGCTATCATATGTAGTAATATAATTTTCTCTCAAGGTTTTTGAATGGATTTAGGTACAGTCATTGGTATAGTTTTGATTATGGCACTTCTTTTGGGGTCCATGGCTATGGGTGTTGGTATCGGTGCATATATCGATATTCCGTCTGTTCTAATCGTTGTTGGAGGGTCTATCGGTGCATTGATGATCTCTTTTAAACCTGTACAGATGAAAAAATTTACAAAAGTTTTTGGAAAAGCGATTAAGCCTGGTGAAGAGGATGTAAATGAGTTAATCAAAAAACTTGTAGAGTTTGCAACAAAAGCAAGAAAAGATGGGATTCTTGCTCTTGAAGGTGAAGTAAACAGTGAGGAGAATGAGTTTTTAAAAAAAGGGCTCTCAATGGCGATCGATGGAAATGAACCAGATACGATCCGTGAACTTTTAGAGATTGATATGGAGCAAACAAGTTCACGCCATAAGATCCATGCAGAGATCTTTAACCAGTGGGCTGGTCTTGCAGGAGCTATGGGTATGGTTGGTACACTTATCGGTCTTGTTGCGATGCTTCTAAACATGGCAGATCCTTCAGCTATTGGTCCATCGATGGCGGTAGCACTCCTTACTACCATGTATGGTGCTATTATCGGGAATGTTTTTGGAACACCGATCTACAATATATTAAATATCCGTAATGATGAAGAGACAGTAGTTAAGGAGATGATCTTAGAGGGGATTATGTCGATCCAATCTGGTGATGCTCCACGTGTTTTAGAAGCAAAACTTTTAAGTTATCTTGCACCTGATGATCGTGTAAGTCAGTTTGACTAAAAGAGAAACAGATGGGTAAGAAAAAATGTCCTGAGTGTGAACAGTGTCTTCCTGCGTGGCTTGCCGCATTTGGAGATCTTATGTCACTATTGCTTTGTTTCTTCGTACTGCTTCTTTCGATGAGTAGTATGGATGCAAAAAAAGTTTCTGAAGCTATCGGTTCACTTTCGGGTGCGATGAGTGTTTTAGAGGGTGGAACAAAAACAGAGATATCAAAACAGCGTATCCAAGAATCAACACCTATTGAGTCACAGGATGAAACAAGTGAACTTGTAAATCGTGTGCAACAAGCTGTTGGTGATGCTAATGAGATGATGGAAAAAGGGCATGGTCCAGCTGTAACCCTTGAAGAGGCACAAGAGGGGTTTGTGATAGAACTTCCAGCGGCACTTTTATTTAAATCTGGAAGTGCAACGATCGAAAATCAAGATGCACTTTTATTTTTAAAACGTGTTGCTTTGATCATTGAAGAGTTGCCAAAAACGATGCAGGTGAGTGTACAAGGGCATACGGATAATTCAAATCCAGGAGCAAAAAGCCCTTTTAAAGACAATTGGGAACTCTCATCAGCTCGTGCTATCTCAGTTCTTCAAGAGCTTATACTTGATGGTGTAGATCCTGCTCGTATGAGTGCTGCTGGTTTTGCACAGTACCATCCAGTAGCAACAAATGCAACTGAGAGTGGTCGTGAAAAAAATCGTCGTGTTGAGTTGCATTTCTTTGGAGCTGAAAACACAGAAAAAGAGCAAGCAAAACAATCGATCCTCGATAAGGTAGAAGCACCATAATGTTGCGCTTGGTAACACTACTAGTTTTTCTTGTTTCTGGAGTTGGTGCAGAGTCTGTTGCCATTCCGACGATGAACTTTAACCTCTCAGCTCCAGATACACCCCAACAGCTTGTATCTTCACTCAATGTTTTAGTTGTTTTAACACTTCTTTTCTTAGCACCATCGATGGTGCTTGTGATGACAACCTTTACCCGTTTTGTGATTGTGTTTGGTTTTTTACGTCAAGCCCTCGGAACACAACAAGTACCACCAACACAACTTTTAGTGATGCTTGCGATGATACTTACTTTTTTTGTAATGGAGCCAGTGGGGACAAAAGCGTATGAAGCTGGGATAAAACCTTATATAGCAGAAGAGATAGGGTATGAAGAGGCATTTAATAAAACCGCTTTACCGTTTAAAAACTTTATGATACGAAATACACGTGAGAAAGACCTCGCTTTGTTTTTACGTATTCGTAAGATGGAAAACCCTGCAACAGTTGCTGATGTGCCACTTTCTATCGTCATCCCTGCATTTGTAATTAGTGAGTTAAAAACTGCGTTTGAGATAGGTTTTTTACTCTTTTTACCGTTTTTGGTTATCGATATGGTTGTTGCATCGATTTTGATGTCTATGGGTATGATGATGCTTCCACCAGTTATGATATCTTTACCATTTAAGATACTTGTTTTTGTTCTTATAGATGGGTGGAATTTACTTATTGGCAACCTTGTTGCCTCGATAAAATAGGAGTGAGAGTGGATTGTAAACATTTTGGAGAGTGTGGAGCATGTAAAGAGTATGAAGATGGATACAATGCTCAGTTAGAACAAAAACTTCTTCTAAACCAAGAGAGATTTGAAAAGTTTTATAATGGTGAGATTGAAGTGTTTAGCTCTGATGAGCAACACTATAGAGCAAGAAGTGAATTTAAGATTTGGCATGTTGGTGATGAGATATACTATGCAATGAATCATCGTGATAAAAAAGGTGTTGTTCTTCTTCAAGAGTGTCCACAGGTCAATCAACATATCGCTGCTATGATGCCAAAAGTTTTAGATGCCATAAAAAGATACGATCTTGGGTTTAAACTTTTTGGTGCAGACTTTTTAAGTTCAAGTGATGGGGAGATAGTTGTATCTCTACTTTATCATCGTCAGTTAGACACTCAGTGGCAAGAACAGGCAAAAAGATTATCAGATGAACTTGGTATCCACCTTATAGGTCGTGCGAGAAAACAAAAAATTGTTATCTCTCAAGATTATGTGACAGAGAAACTACTTATAGATGGCAAAGAGTATAGATTTTGTCACATTGAGAACAGTTTTACACAACCAAATCCACGTGTCAATGAGAAAATGATCTCATGGGCATTGCAAAATATTAAAGGGATAGATGGGGATCTTTTAGAACTTTACTGTGGTGCTGGAAACTTTACTATCCTGTTTGCAACACATTTTAAAAATGTTTTAGCAACAGAGATCTCAAAATCATCAATAAATGCAGCAAAGATCAATATGAAATTCAATGGTGTTGAAAATATTGAGTTTGTTCGTATGTGTGTTGAGGAGTTTAGAGATGCTCTTGATGGTGTACGTGAGTTTCGTCGTATGAAGGGGATCGATATCAACAGATACAATATAGATACAATCTTTGTTGATCCACCTCGTAGTGGTATGGATGAGGATTCATGTCATTTTAGTGCACGTTACAAACATATTGTTTATATCTCATGTAATCCTGAAACACTCCAAAGAGATTTAGAGATTTTAACACAGACACACAATGTTGAGAAGATGGCATTGTTTGATCAGTTTCCATATACACACCATGTTGAGATGGGTGTGAAACTTGTAAAAAAGGATTGAGATGAGATACCTAATAATAGTTCTTGTTTTTCTTATATCTGTTCAAGGTGATGAGATAAAGAGGATTGAATCGATTGTTCAAGATATAACAAAACTAAGAAAAGAGCAAGCTGTTTGTGTGTTAAAACTTGAAGAGTCTTTAAAAGTTCAAGATGATTTGCTTCAAAAAGAGAAACAATATAAAAAACGTATAAAGTATCTGGAGAGGAAACTTAAAAAGCAAGAAAAACTTTTAAGGTCAAACTTGTCAAATCAGCAAAAAGTGCAATCAAGATGTAAAAATAGTGATAATAGTTTTCCACCTTTAATGATGAAACCAGAGTATGTTTCAAAAAAGATCGAATACTTTAAAGCAAGTCCATTTCGTTTGACAAAAGAGAGTGATATCTATGATGATATTGATGGAAAAAAAATAGATAGATGGGAAGCTAAAACTTCTTTTACATCAAATCAAAGAACAGCTAAGTGGGTCAAAATCACAGGGTATTTTGTAGATAAACAGTGGAGACGGGCTCAAAAAGATATGTGGGTAAAAGCTTCAAATGTGCTCAAACGCAACTAAAGGCACAGAAAAGAATGAAAAAAATACTAATCATTAGTGATGGGGAGATTGGAGAACATTTTATTCAAAGAACCATCGGTGCTTATACAACAGAAAATATCTACTATGTTGTACAGATGAAGGCATCAGAGTTTGAAAATGTTAATCCTGCTCGGTTTAAATTTTATGAGTTTGATCCAACAAGTTTTTATAAACTTTCAAATCTTCTCAAGATGGAGTTTGTGCAAGTTTTTATAGCTATGAACAATGTTGTTGATGTTGAAAATACTATTAAAAACATAAGAGCTATTAAAAAACAACTGCGCGTTATAGTTCTGAACCATTGGAACCTGCATAATGAAGATCCAAATGTTGTGATGATTAATGCAAATGAGATCTTGGCATCTCGTCTTTTAGATTATCTTCCAAATGTACCAGTGATCGCTCAAAATGTAGGGAAGGGTGAGGGTGAGATCATGGAAGTTCTTGTCCCTTTTGGAAGCTCTTTTGTATATCGTCATATTGGTGTTATTGAGCAGAAAAACTGGAGGATAGTTGCGATCTATCGAAACAGAAAACTTCTTATGCCATCTCGAAGAAGGATGATACAGCCTAATGATCTACTTTTATTGGTTGGTGAGCCAACAGTGCTTAAGTCAGTTTATCGTGCGATTAAACGTGAACTTGGACAGTTCCCTGAGCCTTTTGGATCACACCTATATCTTTTTATAGATATGTCCATCGTTGATCTTGAAACTATTAAAGCACTTATTGAGAGAGCTTTGTATGTGCATACAAAATTTCAACATGATCTTATCATTAAGATTGTCAATCCAAATGATATTGAGATTGTTGAGTATATTAAAAATTTAAGAAGCATAAAAATTACAGTTGAGATAGAGTATGAAAATAAAAATCTTGAAGAGATACTCAAAGAGGATATAAAGCTATATCATATTGGACTTGTGATTGTTTCAAAAGAGATGTTTGCATCTTATAAGATACGAAATATGCTTTATGAATCTTCACTTCCTGTTTTAAAAATAGCAGATAAAGAGTTTGCATCACTTAAAGATGCAGCACTTATACTCTCTGACAATAGAGATCTTGAAAAGATATCATCAACTATCTTCGATATCTCTGAACAGATGAACTTCAACTTAGAGTTACATAACTATATGAGTGAACACCAAGAGGAAAAAGAGCAGGTTATCGAACACTACAATAACCTCTCAACGATCTTTTCAAAATCTATTAAAATCTACAAAGAGAGTGAAAATCCTATCCGTGTTTTACAGCAAAAAAAGAATTTTATCCATATTTTGCCATTCTCACAAAAACTCACTGCAAGAAAGATCTACTCTTTCTTTACAACAGATAGTGAGCGGTTGTATCATCAGTTAGATGAGTATCATCAGATTTTTATACCTGTTCAACTTTAAGTTAGTGTGTATATAAAAATCTTTTGATTTTTTTTGTTGGAGTTTTGACAAATGGGTCAATCTGTTCAACAAACTCTACCATACGTGAATAAGATGAGATTTTTGAGTTTACATCGACTCTCATCTCTTCTAAAAACTCTTTGATCTTTTGTTTTACTTCGTTCTCTGGTGTATGATCTGCTTCGAACATTTTGTCAATAAGCTCATAATCGAGATGCACTTTAGCAATGAGTTTTCCATCTACTCTCTCCATCACAAGTGAGTCCAAAACAGCTTCATGTTGATTTATCGTAGCTTCTATCTGTTCAGGATAGATATTTTCCCCACCACTTCCAATGATAACATTTTTACTTCTACCACTGATAAAGAGGTATCCATCATCATCTACATACCC
>JAMORZ010000110.1 GCA_027063295.1 Sulfurimonas sp. | reverse complement strand
TTTTCAGTGTATGTATCAAAGGGGAGGGGGAGAATAATCCTCGATTAAAAGGAAATAATCTTTTTATCTCTATTTTTAACGAACACTACTCACGTTTGACAAAGAAAAAGCAAAATTTCAAGTTTACTTTTTATAACTCTATTCCAATGTCTCGTGGACTTGGAAGCAGCTCGGCTGTGATAGTCTCAGCAATCGCTTCAGCTCATGAAGCTGCCGGTATACGGGTAAGTAAACGTCGTATTTTAAATCATGCACTTGTGTATGAACCACACCCTGACAATATCACTCCAGCTGTGATGGGTGGTTTTAATGCTGCAACTATTGAGAAAAATAAGGTGTTCTCTCAAAGAAAACATCTTCCAGATTATTTAAAAGCTGTTGTTGTTATCCCAAACAAGCAGATGAATACATCTAAATCACGCACAATTTTGCCTAAATCATATTCAAAAGAAAATGCAGTATATAATCTTTCTCATACTGCACTTACTGTTGCTGCATTTTTCAATGAAGATTGGGAGATGCTTAAACTTGCAGCACAAGATAGATTTCACCAAAAAGCTCGTATGAAAACACTTCCGGAGCTCTTTGCTGTTCAAAAAGTAGCTTATGAGAGTGGTGCTCTTATGAGTACATTATCTGGAAGTGGATCTACATTTTTTTCACTTGTTTATGATGATGATTCGGCTATGATTGCGAACAAGTTTAAGCAGAAATTTCCAGATTTTGCCGTTAAAGTTTTAGATTTTGATAACAATGGTTTAGTAATTGAGCGCTAAAGCCTATTAAATAAAGCAAGATTTGGATATAATGGCAAAAAAATTTCATCTACCGACAAGAATGTGTGTTGCATGTAGAAGCAGAGATAAGCAAAACAATCTAGTGCGCCTTCAATGTAAAGATGGCGAATTAGATTGTTTCAACGGTCTAGGTAGAAGTTTTTATCTATGTAAAGAATGTCTTTTAGATGAGAAAAAGCTCTCTAAAGCACTGATGCGAACTTGCAAAAGTAACAAAAAAGACAACCTTATGAACAAACTAAAGGAGATCATCACTGATGACAGATAAAGTTAGCGTTAAAGAGATTGCAGACGAATTAGGAATTGCCTCAAAAGATGTGCTTGAAAAAGCAAAGAGTATGGGGATAGAAGTTAAAGCTGCACAAAGTAAAGTAACATTGGAACAAGCGGAAAATATTGCGAATTTCATAATGAATGGTGAAGAGGAGCAAGCTTCTAAAAAGCCTGTTGTTAAGGTAAGTAAAAAAGCTACTCAAGAAGATAAATCTTCAAAAGAAGAAAAAGTATCTCAAGAAGAAGCAAAACCAAAAAATGTTGAAGAAGAAGCAGTAGAAGATGTTGAGTCTAAGAAAGAAGAGATACCAACTCTTGAAGCAAAAACAGAAGCTGTAGCAACTACTCAAGAAAAAGAAGTGGAAGTTGCAACTGAGAAAAAAGTTGAAGATACAAAAGAAGTTCCACCTAAAAAAGAGGAGAGAAAAACTACTTTAAAAGTTGTACAAACTCCAACAAGACCTGCGATTAAAAAAAGTGGTTTAAAAATTGTCAAGAAGAAAAAACCAAAAGTTGAAGAAACATATAGTGCACCAACAAAGTATGCTTCTGTATCATCTTATGGTAAAATGAGTGAAGAGGTTCTAGCTGAACTTGCTCAGAAGAAAAAATCAACAAAGAAAGAAGCTCCTGTATCTAAAAAAGATCAAGGGAAAAAACTTGATATCTTTGGTGGAAGTTTAGCAGAAGTCTCTATGGATATGGATGATCAAGTTACTCTGCTTGATCTTAATGCAACTGAACGTGCTCCTATTGTAGTAGAAGAGCCTAGAAAACCACGTACTCCAAAACCAGTTGGAAGAAATGCAAATAAAAAACAGGCTCCACGTGGTCGTAAAGTATCTCGTGATAAGCGTAAAAAATATACAAAAGAAAAACCAGTAGATGAAGTGGTGACTCATGTGGAGATCCCTGAAGATATCCGTGTTTATGAGTTTGCAGAGAAGCTAAAACGTCCTATGAGTGATATCATAAAAGTTCTTTTTGATCTTGGTATGATGATGACAAAAAATGACTTTTTAGGTAATGATGAGATCGAGATTCTCTCAGAAGAGTTTGGTGTTGAAGTAACTATCGTAGATCCAAAAGACGAGTTTACTGTTGCAGAAGAAAATATTGAAGCAGATCCAGATGCGACAGAGCGTCCACCTGTTATTACAATTATGGGACATGTTGACCATGGTAAAACTTCACTTCTTGATGCGATTAGAAAAGCAAAAGTAACAGAAGATGAAGCGGGTGGAATCACACAACATATCGGTGCATATACGATTGAACAACATGGTAAAGCAATCACATTTATAGATACTCCAGGGCATGCTGCGTTTAGTCAGATGCGTCAACGTGGTACAGATATCACAGATATTATCGTAATTGTTGTTGCTGCTGATGATGGTGTAAAACCACAAACTCTTGAAGTTATTAAGATAGCAAAAGAATCAGGTGCTCCAATTATCGTTGCACTTAATAAAATGGATAAAGAAACAGCTCAACCAGATATGGTAAAAGGTCAGATGGCAGAACATGGTATCAGCCCAGTCGATTGGGGTGGAGATGTTGAGTTTGTTCCTGTTTCTGCAAAAAGTGGAATGGGGATCGATGATCTTCTTGAAAACATCCTTTTAACTGCAGAGGTGCTGGAGCTCAAAGCAAATGAAAATGCTCTTGCAAAAGCTGCTGTAGTTGAGTCTTCACTAGAAAAAGGTCGTGGACCTGTTGCAACTGTAATTGTACAAAATGGTACACTTAAAGTTGGTGACAACATCGTTTGTGGTTCTGCTTATGGGCGTGTAAAAGCACTTATAGATGAACATAACAAGCAAGTGAAAAAACTTCTTCCATCTCATACTGCAGTTGTAACAGGACTCAATGAAGTTCCAGCAGCTGGTGAGATTATGGTTGCTACAAAAACTGATAAAGAAGCAAAAGAGCTTGCTTACAAACGCCATGAATATGACAGACATAAAGAGTTGAGTAAATCAACAAAATCATCTCTAGAAGATATGACTGCGATGATTGCTGAAGGCAAACTCAAAACACTTAAAGTTGTACTTAAGACTGATGTGCACGGTTCACTTGAAGCTATCAAATCTTCGCTTATGGATCTTAGAAATGACGAAGTTAAAGTAAATGTGATCTCTGCTGGTGTTGGTGGTATCACTGAAAATGATGTTGAGCTCGTAAACAACTCAGAAAACTGTGTTCTTCTTGGATTTAATGTTCGTCCAACAGGTGCAGTAAAAGCAGCAGCAAAACAAAAAGGTGTAGAGATCAAAACTTACTCTATCATCTACCAACTTCTTGATGATATCACAGGAATGCTTACTGGTATGATGGCACCAAAATATACTGAAGAGAATACTGGTCAAGCAGAGGTTAAAGAGGTATTTAAAATCCCTAAAGGTCTTGTTGCTGGTTGTCTTGTTGTTGATGGTAAACTTGTTCGTGGTGGAATGGTGCGTGTTATTCGTGATGGTGTTGTTCACTATGAGGGTGAGCTTACTTCACTTAAACGTTTCAAAGATGATGTTGAAGAGATTGGAAACGGTTATGAGTGTGGTGTTGTTATCAGCGGTTATGACGATGTTGTACCAGGTGATGTACTTGAGACATTTAGAAAAGTTGAGCAAAAAGTTAGTCTTTAGTTATGACAGAAGCACAAATAAAGCTTAAGAGGACAGAGTCCCTCTTAGCTGAACTTATCCCTGAAGCCCTTTCCCAACTCAATGATGCAAGACTTCATGAACTCAGTGTCATAGAGGTGAAATGTTCTCGTGGTCGCAGCGATGCAAAAGTATATGTTGATCCTAGTAGTTTTAGTGAGACAGAAAAACGCACATATTTGAAGCAACTCAGAAAAGCAAGACCAATCATAGAAGATTTTTGTATGAAAGATCAGGGGTGGTACAGATGCCCTAAACTTGCGTTTGAGTTTGATGAGCAGCTTAAAAAATCACAAACAATTGAGGAACTCTTTAAAAAGATAGCTAAAGAGCCAAAAGGTGAGGAGTAAACATGGGTCTACAAACTGATATAGAATCACTTGTAAAATCGGTAGATTTAGAGTTATATGACAGTGTTATTGTCAATGAGGGTGAAGAGACTATTTTTCGTGTAAGTGTAATCTCTCCAGAGTTTGAAGATGGCAAAAGAAAAAGTGTGAGTTTGGATAGATGTGTAGAACTAACACATCTAATCTCTCCACTTTTGGATGTTACACCACCAGTGTCAGGTGAGTATCGTTTAGAGGTTGGCTCACCTGGTATTGAGAGAAAACTTACAACACTTGATCATTTCAAAAAAAGTATCGGTGAAGATATCGCTTTGGTTTATGATGGCAAGGAAAAACTCCGTGCAAAACTTCTTGAAGTAGATGGAAAAACTCTACGTTTTGAGGGTGAAGATGGTGTTGTTGAGATCAACTTTGATGATGTTAAAAAAGCAAAAACATACTTTGAATGGTAGTCGATCATAACTTCTACCTTTCACTAGCACTCAAAGAGGCTTGGAAGTACCAAGGGCTCACTTACCCAAACCCTGCTGTAGGTTGCAGTGTGGTAGGTGAACACGGTGAAATACTTGCAGTAGAAGCACACCACAGAGCTGGTGGACCCCATGCAGAGGTCAATGCTCTCAAGCAAGCCTACTATAAACTTACAAATGACAGTTACATCTTGGCTCTTGAAGATTCACTCGATATTCATACCCACCTTTTAAGTAATCACAATGGTATCTTTGAAAATATAAAACTCTATACTACACTTGAGCCATGCAGCCATTTTGGAAAAACACCATCGTGTGCAACACTTATAAGTGAGCTTGGTATCAAAGAGGTGTATGTTGGTTCCTATGACACCAATGTTGCAGCGCAAAAAGGGAATATGGTTTTACAGATGAATGACTGTGAAGTGCATACCGAGATAATGCTTGAAGAGTGTGATGCACTTTTGTACCCTTTTAGAAAATGGCTTGATGATAAGTTTGTTTTTTTTAAATGGGCACAAAGACTTGATGGTTCTGTAGATGGTGGGATCATAAGCTCTAAAGACTCAAGAAAAAATGTTCATGCGATGCGTGATGTGTGTGATTTGTTGGTGATTGGTGGGGAGACTGTTAGAAAAGACAGACCAACACTTGATGCCAGACTTGTAAATGGCAAAGCACCTGATGTACTGATATACTCCAGAGAAAAAGAGTTTGATACAACCATTCCACTCTTTAATGTTGAGGGTAGAGAGGTGTTTATTTGTGATAATTTCTCAAAAGTAGATGAGTACAAAAACATTATGATTGAGGGGGGAGAGAAGATGGCAGAGCTTACAAAAAATATAACAGATTATTATCTGTGTTATCTTGCACCTCAGGCAAATAATTTTGAAATTTTAAACGCAGTACAAGAGACGCAAGATATAATACTGTGGATGAAAAAGAAAGGGTAGTGATGAGTCAAGAACCACAAGTGGATAAAACACAAAAACAAGAAGAGATCGTTTCAATGTTTGATGATATTGCACCAACATACGATACGGCAAATCGTGTGATGAGTATGGGTGTAGATATCTCATGGAGAAAAAAAGCGTGTGATCTCTCTTTTGAATATTATGGCAAAGAGAGTATAGATCGTATTGTTGATGTTGCTTGTGGAACAGGTGATATGATGGGTTTTTGGCAAAAACAGGCACATAAGGCTGGTATTGCTATTGGTGAGCTTGTTGGTGTTGATCCATCTAACGGTATGGTTGATGTTGCTCGTAAGAAATTCCCTGATTTTCATTATCATATCTCCAAAGCAACACAGATCCCACTTGAAGATGCCTCTGCTGATATGCTCAGTATCACTTATGGTATCCGTAATGTAATGGAGCGCCAAGAGGCATTTTATGAGTTTAACAGAGTGCTAAAAAGTGGTGGGCTTGTTGTTATTTTGGAGTTTATGAAAGATGAAAACAAAACCCTCCTTAAAAAGATGAGAGATATCTATATGCACAAAATTCTCCCTTATGTTGGTGGGTTTATCTCTAAAAATCTTGATGCTTATACATACTTACCCGATTCTATTGAAAACTTTGTAACAATTCAGGGGATGCAAGCAGAGCTTGAAAAAGCAGGGTTTGAGATGCTCCATATCCAAAGCTTCTCTATGGATATCTCAACATTGATGATCGCTCGCAAAAAATAGTATGCACACACTCACAGTCTCTGTTCTTAATGAGCAGATTAAAGGTTTGCTTGAGACAAGTTTCACACAAGTGCTTGTTGAGGGTGAGCTCTCCCGCATAACACACCATAATTCAGGACATATATACTTTACTCTCAAAGATGCCTCCTCCGCACTCTCAGCAGTGATGTTTCGAGGAAATGCAAGTAGGTTGCGTTTTAGACTAGAAGAGGGGATGAAAGTAGTTGTCAGTGGTGCTATTACACTTTATAAACCTCGTGGAAGTTACCAGATAAACTGTTTTAGTATTGAGCCTTCAGGGCAAGGAGCTCTTTCTTTAGCTTATGAACAGCTCAAAGCAAAACTCTCTGCAAAGGGGTATTTTAACCAAGAGAGAAAAAAACCACTTCCACCTTTTGTAAAAAGAGTTGCGTTTATCACTTCTGCTACTGGAGCAGCACTGCAAGATATGCTCAGAGTTGCCAACAGCCGTTACAGACTTTTAAGTATTGATGTCTATGATGTTTTGGTACAAGGGGAGAGTGCACCTTCTCAGATAAGCTCGGCTATCAGGAGTGTAGATGAGAGAGGGTATGACACCATAGTTCTTGCTCGTGGTGGAGGGAGCTTGGAGGATTTGTGGGCTTTTAATGAAGAGATAGTAGCAGATGCCATTTTTAATGCAAAAACACCCATCATCTCAGCCATTGGACATGAGATAGATTATCTCATCAGTGATTTTGTAGCAGACACTAGAGCTGCTACTCCAAGTGCTGCCATGGAGATACTTCTGCCAGATACAAATGAGCTTTTAATGACACTCGATAATCTCTCAGCTCAGATGAGCCAACTCCTCTCTCAAAAGATCACAACAAAAACGCAGCAGCTGCAACACCTTAAAAACTCTTTTGTGCAACACTCGGTTGAGAAAAAGATGCAACATAAAAAAGAGGAGATTCTAGCAACCAAGACTGCATTTACTCAAGCGATGGAGTTTAGAATCAAACAGCTCCAACACAAACATCAACAACTTCATGCCCAATTACCACAAGCGATGGAAAATAAACTGCTAAGTGCTACAAATCAGCTAGAAGGGTTGAAAAAAATGTTAGAATCATCCAATCCAAAACTCAAATCAAAATGTGGATTTGCTCAGATTTCACAAAATGGCAAAGTGATTGATTTGGAAGAATTAGACAAAAATGATGAGTTTGAGGTGCAAACAACTTCAACTGTCATTCAGGCAAAAGTTTTAAATAAAGAGGAGATAGTATGAGTTATCCAAAGTTTTTTGATGAAGTAAAAAGTATAAAGCTGCAAGATCCATTGGCACAAGTGTTAGGTGCGTTTGAAAATGGTGAGTATGAAGTTAGCTACCTTGAGGTTGTAAAATCAGCAGGGCACTCTTGCCCAACAGTTGCGGGGGCTTACTTGATGACACAAGCCGCACTTGATACACTCTATGGCAAGAGTAGAGCTGTTCGTGGAGATATAAAAGTGGAGTTTGCAGAGCCACTTGAAGAGGGTGTAGCAGGAGTAATAGGCAATGTAATCTCTCAGATCACAGGTGCAACTGATAAGAGCGGTTTTAAAGGGCTTGGTGGAAAGTTTGCCCGTCACTCTTTGATGCACTTTAATGCTCAAATCAGCAGTAGCGCAAGATTTACAAGAGTTGACACACTAGAGAGTGTAGATGTTTTTTACGATCACTCACAAATGCCAGGCAACCCTGAGATGATGCCATTGATGCAAAAGATAATGCAAGGGGTTGCATCAGCTGAAGAGAGAGAAAAATTTGGAACTCTTTGGCAAGAGAGAGTGGAGAAGATTTTTCAAAATACAGATAAAGTTGTAAAAGTACAAGAAGTTCATAAGGAGAATCTATGCAGAACAAAATAGTTCAATCAGCACTTTTTGCAACAGTGCTACTCAGTGCACCATTGAGTGCAATGGAGTTTGAATGGAGTGTAGGTGTTCACGACCTTGTAGTCCAAGATATAAAAAATGATCTAGTTACTGATGGGATAAGTTCAGGTGACTCTCATACTTTTGGTATCAATACAGCAATCTATGTACATCATACAACACAAAGTGGTATCAATCTTAATGCAAAAGCGGAAGTATTTTTAGATAACGATCAAGATGAGTTAGATCCTGATCATATCCCTATTTGGTTTGATTTTTCTTTTTATGTTGATGGTGAGATGTATAAGATCAATGAAAATAATCAGCTCACATGGCTCATTAAAATGGATAACAGACAAAATACAGTAAGTTGTGTTGAACGGGAGGTGCGTCAACATCTTGGACTAGGCTATGAGTACCATAAAGGTGGTTTTACTTTTGATGCTAATCTTTTAGCTGGATTTTATTATATAGAGTTTGATGATGATACACCTGTCGCACGTGACTATACCCGAGAAGATACTGATGATGGAGAAGCTTCACATGTTTATATGTTAGATGCCAAATACGTATTTAGTAAAGATTTGAGTGTTTTTGCAGAATATAGACACTATGCAGCTAATATGGGTGCAGCTACCTTAGAAGATAATGTAAATGCTCTTGTAAGTTATATGGGAAGCAATCTTTTTGGTGAAGGAACAGGGTTTCATCTCAAAGCAAAGTATGTAAAGTATGATATTTCAAGATTTTATAGAGACTCTGTAGGTATAGATATAGTTCCTTTTGATAATGATACTTTGATTCAGGCTTATGTAACTATCCCAGTTAAGTTTTAAATTACTTCAAAACCAAACTAGGAAAGTATGTATGAAGAGTTAGAGCTGATGTGGCTGCTAGCTTCTTCATAAACTTTTCAAACTTATCTTCTTTACTCCAGATAGCTTCCTCTTTTGAGAGTTTTGCCATCACTCTGAGTTGCTCTTTTGCACCATACATCACAGTTACATTATCAACAAGACCAACTTTTTGAGCTTGATGTGCTGTAAAGATATGTGCATTTGCATAGATATCTCGTTTTTTATACTCAAGCCCTCTTGCATTGGCAACATCTTTTGTGAA
>JAMORZ010000109.1 GCA_027063295.1 Sulfurimonas sp. | reverse complement strand
ATGGTTTTTTTCATATCATCTTCTATAAACGCACACTGTGCAAATGTTTCTCTCAGAAGTACTTTCTCTTCATCTATGCTCAGGCATTGTGTGTGTTTTTGCAGTGGTAGTTGTGTTTGGTTTTGGAGGTTATACAGATGCCACAGCGAGAGAAAATCCTCTGAGTATCTGCTGAGTATATTGTGTGCATAGAGTTGAAAGTTCTGATAGGAGCTTTGCTCAAAAAGGGAGATAACAAGCTCTAGTGTCTTTTTAAGATGAACAAACGGTACCATAGAGAAGAGCTGACGAGCTGTAGAGACTCCTGTATCGTGCTCTGCACCTAAAAATACTCTTGCTCCCCCGTCTGTATCTCCAAAGTTGTTGGTCTTAAGCCCAATGAGCCCTATGTCGGTGTGACGATGTCTTCCACACCCTTTGGCACACCCTGAAAAGCCCACTTTGATACGGTGTTTGTAGATACGCTTAAGTGGCAGGAACTTGGCCGCTTCATCTTTGATGCTCCACACAGCATAGGGGCAGAGATTACCCGCACATGCAACAATGCTAGAGCTCAGTGCAGCAGATGCAAAAGGGACAGACTTTTTTTTGAGACCTAAAAGGTAGATGTTCTGGTCAATCCCCACTCTAATGTCGAGCTTCTGCTCGTTTGCAAATGCAGCTATGCTTTCTATCTCATCAGCACCAAGCCTTCCAAAATCACTCTGATAACAAAATGCAAAACTGCCATCACTAAGCTCTTCAAACTCCTCAAAATCGACATGTTCAAGCACTAACTCACCACCACTCACAAACGCTTTGTTATAGCTCTCTTGGAGCAGCTCTTTTATCTTCTCTATGCCGTGTTCTTGGAGCATATAGTAAAAACGGGTTTTGGAGCGTGAAAAGCGTGAACCATGGGTGTAAAACATCTCAACAAATGCTTTGAAAAACGCAAACACATCCTCTTTGGTAAGGAAGATATCTACATCTTGTGCCACTTCGGTGTTTTTACCACCCATGTAGACATTAAACCCATAGACACCATCTTTTTTTGCCAAAGCAAAGTAGATGTCGTTTGCAAAAAAGGAGTTGACATTGGCAGAGTTACCTGAGATACCGATACTTACACGACGAGGTAACATCCCCACATATTTTGGGTTTTGTAAGATAAAATCGTGCATCTGCTCGATGATAGGATGAGCCTCTATCTGAGAGTATCTGCCAACACCATCATACACATCGGTGACAATGTTTCTGATGTTATCTCCAAAGCTCTGCCATGTTGTAAGCCCCTTGTCGTTGAGCTTGTGCCATATCTCTCGCACATCATCGGAGTAAACATCGTGTAGCTGAAATCCAGCACGAGCAGTGAGTACAAGTGTGAGATCATACTCTTTGATAAGCTCAGCCAAAAATGCAAAGTGTTCAGTAGAGATACGACCACCACCGTTTCTTAGACGGATGGTGAACTCATCTTCTAAGAAGTCGGTGTTAAATATACCAAAATCTTGCAGGTAGTATCTGTCTCCCTCACCAAGAGAGTCAAAATCAAGTGTATCAAACTCAGCGAAATAATCATAAGGTTTGAGTCTTGCTTTATACTGCTCACGTTTGTTGAGTTTTTGCTCTTCCATCATCACTCCTCTTTTGAGATGGTATGGTAGCAAAAATTCACTCCTTTAAAACTTATGCACTTCATCCCAAAAAGTAAAATTTTAGAACTCTAAAGAAACTCTATAAGAAGTTTTGACACAAATATTTTGTAATTTGTTCATACTCATCATCACTGATAGCTGCAATTTTTTCTTTAATCCTTGTTTTTGACAAGGTTCTGATTTGATTGATAAGAACATCTGAATCCTGTTTTAAATTATCTCTTTTGTGAACTCTTATTCTGTATGGTTCCATATTATCAATCAAGTCCGTTGAGAGTGGTAGGAGTATCAGTGTATCTAAAATCTCATTTTCATCATCATTTGATATGATGATTGCTGGTCTTATTTTGCCAACCTCATGCCCTTTTTTTGGATTGAGATTTACTGTAACTATATCACCTCTTTTAAAGTCCATCATCAACACCCAGCTCTGCAAACTCCAAATCTTGGTGAGCTTTTAAAATTTTAAGTTTATTTAGCTTTTCTTCTTTTTCAATTTGTTTAATGATCGGAGTTATTAACTTGTCATATTTTGCTGATATATAATACCCTAAAGTTGTATGAGCTCTTTTATCAATAATTTTACCAATATCCATTTTTTTGATTAAAGATGGTTTAGTTTGAATATCTGTAATTCCATAACTCAACATTTTATATCCTTGTTGTTTCTTCTATATAGATAATAACATATATTTTATAGTATATTGATTAACTTAGAAAAATTATTTTGATAGTTGATAAAAACCATAAAAAACAACTAACAAACAAACTATGTTATAATTAAAACAAAAAAAAGGGTAACAATGGCAAAAGAACACTCATTTGATATCAGTGCGAAGATAGATATGCAACTCTTTAAAAACGCTATCAACCTTGTGGAGCGTGAGGTAACTAACCGTTATGATTTTAAAGGGACAACATGGGAGGTAAGCTACAACGAAAAGGCAAAAACACTTACACTCATAGCGTCATCAGATAACAAACTTGATGCACTCAAAGATATCGTTATAGCAAAACTGCTCAAACAAAATCTTTCCTCAAAAGTGCTTGATGAGCTCAAAGTGGAAGACTCAAGTGGTGGTAACAGAAAAGCAACTTTTAAAGTGGTGGACTATATAGAGAGCAAAGAAGCAAAAAAGATCACAGCAGATATAAAAAAGATGAAACTCAAAGTCAATGCACAGATAGAGGGTGATCATATCCGTGTCAAGGGTGCAAAACTTGATGATCTGCAAAAGGTTATAAAAATGGTGCGTGAGGGTGAGTGGGATGCACCTATTGTGTTTGAAAATATGCGTTAGCAAATAAGGTGAAGCAGATGAAAAAGATGAGTGTAGCAGAGGCTGCTGAGTTTTTTGGTGTATCACGTGAAGCGATACATAACAGAGTAAGACGTGGTTCTTTGCAAACTGTTGTAGAAGATGGGATCAAGTATGTTGTTGTTGATGGTACAAAACAACAACCAAAACGCAACTCTCAGCCAAAAACGCAACCAAAACAAGACGATAGATACTATAAGCTTTTAGAGGAGCAAAATGCAAAACTTCAAGCTCGTGTAGAGAAACTTGAAGATGAGACACGCTCACTTCGTGATCAAAAAGAGCAACTTCTTATCGAAGAGAGAAAAAAGATAGAGAGTATCTACAAAGAGAAAGATGAACAACTCAAAGCTGTCCTTAATACACTCTCACAGCAGTTTATGCTCCAAGCTCCACAGCCACAAGAGGATGATGCTTTTGAAGCTGAGATAGAGATGCAAGAGGTATTTGAGGAGAAAAAAGAGGATGGGATTATCTCTTTAAAAAAGTATCTCAAACGTGAAAGTATCTCAAAGAAAAAAGCTCAAAAGATCAAAAATAGGTTTGCAAAAAAAGCTTCTAAAGATGAGCGTGTGATCGAGATAGATGGAAAATTTTATCTCGATCTTGTGAAGTATGACTACAAAGGGCTTTTATAGGTCATCTAGTTTTAAACGCAACCCTTTGATGTGTGACACTGGGTAGGAGTAGGTTAACCCTCTTCCTTCCCCTGTGATATCTAGCTCATTTACAACCTCTTTTATGATTTTATCAACATTTTTTGTTTGGGTGATAAACATCAAGTTAGAATCAGTTGCATGATCATGTAAACGGTTATAAAAGTTATCGAGCTGTGCTAGCCCCATACCGTGAGCATCCATGATAGTTACTCCGCGTGCTCCTGCATTTTTGGCTGCAAGAAGGGCATCTTGCGTTTGCTCTTTTGGTACAATGATATGCACCGCTGAGAAACTCATAAGATAAGAGTGTCGTTTATCAGTTCCAGCGATATTTACTGTAGAGAGTTGCATATTTTCTACATCTTCAAGGGCATGGCGAAGTTCATCCATGTGGAGTGCTTCTTTTTCATGCTCACCCATCACACCCATTTTCTCTGTTATAAGCCCATAGAGCATTACAGTGAGCATAGGAAAAAGTGAAGCAAAAGCAATAAGTCCAAACCCATCAATGAGAGGATCACGTCCTTCTATGTTTGTAGCAAGTCCAAGTCCAAGTGCAGCTACAAGTGGTACTGTAACTGTAGAAGTTGTTACCCCACCACTATCATAAGCGATAGGGATGATGTACTTTGGTGCTACAAAGGTAAGTACGATCACAAAGAGATACCCTGCCATGATATAGTAAACAATCTCTCCACCAACAACAATACGATAAGCCCCAAGTGCGATCCCAATAGCCACACCAAGTGCTACAAAGATACGAAGCACAAAGTCATTGATCTTACCATCGCTGATCTCACGAGCTTTTTTTGCGATAGCGGTTAGAGATGGTTCAGCCATTGTAGTAGAAAACCCTATAAGAAATCCAAAAGAGTAGATGATAAAGTTGTTGTCGTATTGCGTTAGCTCAAATGCCATTGTTTCACCAACAGAAAAAAGCCCCATCTCTAGACCAACAATAAAGGCATCAAGACCTAAAATTACAAGACCAAAGCCTATGATTACTTCTTTAAGATTTTCGATTGGTTTTTTTAAGATAATGTACTGAAAAAAGAGGATCACACCCAAGATAGGTGCAACATCTATCACAACTCCCATAATCCCTTTGAGAAGATCGATGATTTTAAAGTCGTATGCAGCAGCTGCATCAGCAGTCGCATTGATAACAGGAGTTACTGCTTTTTCAAGTTCTGTAAGTGGTGCAGGCTCTATGAGGTTGTAAACGGCTATTCCGTAAAACTGCACAAATATCATTGGAGTAAGCGAAGCAAATGCAATAAGTCCAAACCCATCTAGTACAGGATTTCTCCCTTTAATGGTAGAAGCTAGACCGATCCCAAGAGCTGCAACCAAAGGCACGGTAACAGTAGAGGTTGTCACCCCTCCAAGATCATAAGCAAGACCAACAATCTCACGAGGAGCAAACGCAGTAGCTCCAACAACCATGATGTAACCACTAATGATGTAGTAGTGGATAGGATGCCCTTTGATAATACGCCACACCCCAAGAACAATGGCAAATCCAACTGAAAACGCAACAACACTTCTAAGCATCGTTGCATCGATGCGCCCAGCAGAGATACTTGCTGCTTTTTGAGCGATGACGATAAGTGCTGGTTCTGCAACAGTAGTACCAAAGCCGATCATAAATGCAAAGATCATAATCCACTTTGTAGAGCCTTTATGGGCAAAGTCACTTGCCAGTCCCTCCCCAACAGGGAAGATACCAACTTCAAGACCAAGTAAAAATATAGCAAGACCAACACCAACTATGGCTAACCCTATGGCAGTTGAGAGCCAGTTTTCAGGTACACTTTGGATGATGGCAAGCTGAAAGAACATAATAACCAAGATGATAGGCATAAGGTCACGAAATGACTCTTTTAGTAGTTGTAAAAATGATGATATGCTTAGCATTATAATCCTCGTAAAAAATATATGTGTAATAATAGCAAAAATTTAAGATGTTTAAATGTTTTCTTGGTTAAAATGTCACTCTTCAAAAGGACAGTTGGCCGAGTGGTCGAAGGCGCTCGCCTGGAACGCGAGTATGGGGCAACCCATCGAGGGTTCGAATCCCTCATTGTCCACCATACATAAACAAAACTTTTCTTGTGTAAAATTCAAAAAATCTTGCAATTAGTATTGTCGAAGTGGCATATCCTCATCTTTGAGGTACATTGGACTATATGGGCCAGCAGGTAGAGTGTAGATGAGTTTATCATTGACAACTTTTGCATACTCAACATAATCTGCAGAAGCTGTATTGATGGCAGTTAAAACAACACTGATTAAAAGTCCCTCTAGTGAGTTTGTATTTGCACTTCCTAAATCAACTGTAACACTTTTAGAGTGTTCCCAAAGCACTTTATTTGTTTTTGTTGAAACAAGTTTCGCTGAGATAGCAACATGTAATGTAGATGCTACTACAGTGTATGAAACATCCCATTTGTGAATAGTAGTGAACAAAACTGCATCAGCTCCAAAATACTCATAAAACTTAGTAGCAGGCATATTTTGTAGTATGGAAGCATCATAGATACCCTCTTGATTTAAAATATCTGCAACCATCTCTGTTGGAAAAACATAGTACCCCATGAGTGCAAACGGTACTTCTGTTGTTGTCATATAATAATCTTTTGCTTCAGTATCTGTACTTTCATTGATAGGTGGAAGGATCAAGATAGAACGCGGTTTTTCTTGATACATTTGGGGGTACGCACTACCTTTTGTTGGTTGTGGTTGACTAGAGGAACATCCTGTCAAAAAGATTGTAAGTAATGTTATGCTGGTGATAAAACAAGAGTGATATCTACTCATTTTCTTTCTCCTCAAGAGCTTTTACTTTGTTTATCATCCTTTGCATAAAATATGCAGATTCTGGATACAGCTGTTTTTCTTTTTCAAAATATTCAATCGCTTTTGCATTATTTGCATTTTTAAGATAGATATAACCCAGGTTTGCATACATTCCTGGTGCAACTCTTTGAGAGATGGAGTTGTTTGGATTATTTATAGCTTCTTCGATGGAGTGTTGGAGTTGAAGTTTTGCTTCAGGTGTCAACTCCCTTTTTGCTGTGTAATACTCCTCTGAGTAATCCCCATAATAATAAAGTGGCTTATGTGTGCTACAATTTGTAAAGCTTAAAAGAATAATTCCAAATAGAACAAAATGTAAAAAAAATTTCATTAATGGACTTTAATCTCTTTTGCTATACCATCTCCAACATAGATCTCTCGTTCAACCACAAGTTCACCATTTTTATAAACTTTTACTATGTGTTTTCCTGGCTGAACAAGATAGTGGTTGTTCTCTCCTGATGTAACATGAAACTCTTCAGAGTTGTCAATCGAGACTGAAACACTTGAGTTGTTTTGTGAAAAACCTGTAAAATAAAGGTATGCTTGAGAAGCTTCGGTTTTTACACCTTCTTTGTAGCCACAACCACTAAAACTTAAAAGTGCGATACTTAATATAATAAGTAATTTTTTCATTGTTTTTCTCCTGGTTCAATATAGAGTGTTTGAAAGTTTTTTGTTTTGATATACTCAGAGATATCACCATCAACCACACTCGCCATAGAAACTTCTGTCTCAGGAGTATTGCCTAGTGTAGCTTCTATTTTTAATGTTGCAATCTTTTTTCCTGGCAGTGTGATGATCATATTTGTTTGGGGGTTTTTCACTTTTTTCCCCTCTTTGTAGAGTACAAATGTATCTCCTACTTCGATATTTTGGCTTTTCCCGCCTGAGGTGATAAGTAAACCATCTTCATACCCTAAAATATATCCCCTCCAAGGTTTGTCAAGCATATTTTCTATGATGTTTGAAGCTAGATCTGAGATCGCCGCATCGATAGCTTTATCGTTGAGTTGTGAGTTATAACCAGCTTTGTCTCCTACACCCATAACAGTACCAGCTTCACTGTAAGCTGTACCTTTACCCTCATCAGAGTAGATGATCTGACCTGTGCTGACATCAACAATACGGATATGAACTTTTGCATAAGCTTCTTGTTTTTTTACTCTACTAAATAAACCTACATCACTTGTCTCTTTACGACCAAACTCTGTAATCGAGCCAATAATAATATAATCAGCTGCATTGTCAAGTTTGTGTGCCCCACCTATCTTTAACTCTTTTTCGATTTTTGAGAGATCTGCACGCTCAAGCATGATAAATTTTCCTGTTTCAAAAAGTTTGTTTGAGAGGATATCCATCGCCTGTTTCCCTATGCGATCATTATCTTTATCGAGAAAAAAACTTTGCCCATAACGAGTTTCATTGCTAAAACGTGCAATGGCAACTTTACGTTTTAAACCTTTTGGTTTGTCTGTATTTACTTTTTTAGCTTCAAGAGTTTTGCTAGTTTGTGTTTGTGATGCTTTTGGTATTTGGTGAGTTTGTGTTTTTTGCATCGTTGCACAACCACTTAAAAATATGGTTGCAAGTATAGTAGATGAAAGTAGTTTAGTATACATCTTTTTACTCCTTCTTTCTATAAGTATATCAATATGGAGCTTAACAAAGACACTAAAAATCATTTTACTGCTATAATTTTGTTAGAAGAAAAAAGGGTAGTTTATGAGTTTAGAGCTTTTAATAAAGTCGATTATGGGTTTGACAGCACTTTTAGCGGTGCTTGTCGTTTTGCTCTATATCCCATCTGCACAAAAAAAGAAAAAAGAACTCCAAAAGGAAAAGAAAAACGGTGAGATAAAAAGAAAAGTACAAACACACTACTCGCTTGAGGAGATTCGAGAGATTGTAAAGCAAAAACCTTCAACTCTTCAAGAGATTCAAGAAGCTTTGGAAGTGGTGTTAAAATACTATCCTCATATCCATCCTAAGCTTGGTTTACGACCCCATCCAGAGTCTGATATCTATATGGATATATTGTTTAAGGCAGCTAGACACCCAAATATAGACAAGAGTGTGTTACTACATTTTAGTAATCAGTTAGAAAAAGAGAATGAATCGTATAAAAAAGAGATCAACGATGCCCTTATGAGAGGGCTTAACTCTCGAGGGTTATAGACTCACAAGCTCTTCCCTGAATCGTAAAGATCCCTTTTTGAGATAACTCCTCAAGTGTCTCTTCTTTCATTACACTTGTAGCGATGAGGGTGGTGTTGAGTGCATCAGTGATAAGTTTGAGTGCACTAAGGCTTTGTTCGTTTTGTGTTAGGAAATAACTCGCTTCTGCTTTGATATAGAGTGGTCTGAACTCTTGCATATATCCATAGTCACTGCTCTCACCGATAAACTCAAAGATACCCATCTCGATGCTATGCTCCTCAAAGAGTCGTTTGTAATCTCTTGCAAGTTCAGAGCTAGTATTTACAAGTTTGTCTGGCATCTCGATAACAAGTTTAAAAGGGAGTTTTTTTGCATACTTAGAGATAATGTTTTTCATCTCATCGTATGTTGTATGTAGAAGCAAAAACTCATAAGGGAGACGAAGAGAGCACACTTCACCATTTAAAGAGCTATCTGGAGACTCAAAGAGTTTTTTGAGTACCACTTTGTAGATCTCATCACTCAAGCCTGTTTGGTTGGCAACAGCCATAAACTGAGCATAACTGTATGTTGTTTTTTCATCTGCTTTGAGGATGATACTAAGAACTTTATGTGCTATTTTTCTTTTTTGAGCA
>JAMORZ010000108.1 GCA_027063295.1 Sulfurimonas sp. | reverse complement strand
TGCTGCTAACATCTCTTTAACAGATCCACTTTGAGGGAACTCAAGACTCCCAAGTGTTTCTAAAGAAAGTTGAAGTGCTACAGAAGCACTATTGAGAGTTGTATTTGCACTCTCTACAGCTCTTTCGCTCTTTTGCATACTGTTTTTCTTCACAGTTACCAAAGGTGTGTAGCGAGTTTTCACAGCTAAACTCTTTTAGAGGATGATTGTATCATCTCTCTCTGGTGAAGTTGAGATGATCCCAACTTTTGTTTTAGAGATCTCTTCGATGATTTTCACATAATCTTGAGCAGATTGTGGAAGATCTTCAAACTTACGAACACCTTCTGATTTATCCCACCCTTTAAAAGTTTTATAGATAGGTTTTACATTTTCCAAATCAGCTGGAAGATAATCGATCTCTTCACCATTATACTCATAAGCAACACACACTTTTACCTCATCAAAACCATCAAGTACATCAAGCTTCATAAGTGCAAGTTCATCACAACCATTGAGACGACTTGCATAGCGAGTAGCAACTGCATCAAACCAACCACAACGACGAGCACGCCCTGTTGTTGTTCCAAACTCATGTCCCTGCTCACCAAGACGTTTACCATCTTCTCCGAGATCCTCAGATGGGAATGGTCCGTTTCCAACACGAGTACAGTATGCTTTTACGATACCTGTTACTTTTCCTATATCTTTAGGATTAATCCCAAGACCTGTACAAGCACCAGCTGAAACTGTTGCAGATGATGTTACATACGGGTATGTTCCATGATCGATATCAAGCATAGTACCTTGAGCCCCTTCGAGTAAAACACGCTTATTCTCCTCATCAAGTGCTTTCCAAACGAGCTGAGTTGTATCTGTGATAAATGGTGCAAGCTTCTCTTTATACCCCTCTAACTCAGCGATAAGCTCCATTTCACTTTGTGGAGTAATATCCATCACCTCAAAAAATGCTTTATTTTGTTCAAAATACTCTAAGATAGAAGCAGCAAGTTTTGCAGGGTTTAAAAGCTCGCCCACACGATGACCTACACGGTTGATCTTATCTGAATAAGCTGGCCCTATCCCTTTTCCTGTTGTACCGATCGCTTTATCACCTTTGAGACGCTCTTTTGCCTGATCTATAAGTGCATGGTAAGGAAGATTTAAGTGTGCTTTATCGGAGATATACAAACGACCTTCAAGCCCTTCAAACTGCTCCATCTCTTTAATGATAGACTCAGGAGAGAGTACTACACCGTTTCCTACTACATTTATAGCTTCAGGGTTGAGCACACCTGATGGGATAAGATGAAGTGCATATTTTACACCATCTACCCATATCGTATGACCAGCATTGTGTCCACCTTGGCTTCTACATACCATATCGTATTCACATGCAAGACGATCTACAATCTTACCTTTCCCTTCATCACCCCATTGGATTCCAACAATCAAATCTGCTTTCATAATCTCTCTATCCTATTTTGTTAATTGTTCACAAATTACATCTGTGTATATTGCAAAACCTACTGATGTTAGGTTGTTATTTTTATATCTTCCACCACGAGCAAATACCTCGTTATCTATGATACATCTGAAAAAAAGCTCATCATAATAGAGCATCTTTGTATAATACAATGGAGCTAAAACTGTATTTGTACACTCCATCTCACTACAAAGATCTTTCATCTTCTCTAACTCTGCAACTATCTCTTGTGGTGCAACTGCCATCACCTCATCTATCTGCTCTATATATTGAAGATAAACTAACTTTGTGAGCCACTCCACTTTGAGGTTGATAAATTTGTCAATATTTATATGTCTAAAATCATCAATGCTTAACTCATCAAACATCTCTACCAAAATTTCAGGGATTTTGATGTTTGAGATCTGCATAAGTGGTGTAACTTCAAGTTTTGTAAAGATTTCATTTGAAAGGTTTGCCACACTTGAGAGTTTACTCTCCCCCATAAACTCAACACCCACTTGGTATTGTTCTACGGTTGGGTAGGTAAATACAGGCTGGATATAAAACCACTTTTTCTGATCTGTATTTTTTCCTAAACGCTTCTCTATAATGCGAACAACATCAATAGTAGAATCAGCTCTAAGGGAGAGAGGATTGTTTTTTGCATCATTGATACGGATAAGTTCTCTCTCATCTGCAATGCTAAGGTGCTGATGGTATGAAAATACAGGTGTTACTATCTCCTCATATCCATGCGCATCTAAGATCTCACTTGCTACATTTTCAATATGGCGTTTTACTTTTGCAGACGCACCGAAGTAGAGCTTCGAGCCAGATGGAATTTCGTGTTCTAAAATCATTACTCTCCAATACCAAAAGTGATTTGGTTATATATCTTATTTGCACTCCCGTCATATTTGCGACGACCAAGTTTATCTAAAGCAAGCTCAACTGCATTGAGTACCCATACCATCTCATAATCACTTATAAGTCCCATCTGATTGATACGAAAAATCTTACCTTTGAGATGATCCTGTCCACCAGCCACATTGACATCATACTCTTCTTTGAGTAGTTTTCTGATCTCACTTGCGTTTTCATCCATGATAGTTGTCATAGAGTTTGCAGGATTTTTAGGATAGATATGCAACCCTAAAGCTTGCAGTGCTCCCCTTGTTGCGTTTGCACGTATTGCAGTTTTTGCATAAAGTGCATCGATCCCACCATCAGATTCAATAGTCTCCAATACTTCTAAAAGTCCAATAGTAAGTGTTGTAGCTGCTGTATATGCAGTTGTATTTTGGCGCTGTTTTTTGATCTCACTTGCAAGGTTAAGATAATACCCTTTTCCTTCACCAATCTTCTCAATAGCTGCGTTTGAAAGACCCAAAAGTGCAAGTCCAGGAGGAAGCATAAGAGCTTTTTGGCTTCCAGCTAAGAGTGCATCGATATTTGTTACATCTATTGGCTCAACACCAACAGCAGTAATCCCATCAGCAATAATCATAATCTCAGGGTTGATAGCTTTTGCAGCAGCTGCAATCTCCTCTACAGAGTGGCGAAGTCCACCAGCAGATTCGCTCACCTGAATAGCGATCGCATCGATCTGTGGGTTTGCCTTAAGTTCTGCTTCAACTTCAGCAACACTTGCAGGTGTATCCCACTCATTTTTGATCTCAATGCTTCCAAGTCCATGTGCTTTAGCGATCTTTCCAAAACGCTCGCCAAACTTACCTGAGTTGATATTAAGTAGTGTATTGTGACAAAGGTTGATAACAGCAGCTTCCATAGCACCTGTACCAGATGATGCAACCATAATCACTTCATCTGTTTTAAACAACTTAAAAAGGTGTGCACGAGTTTTTTCAAAGATAGCTTCAAACTCTGGAGTACGATGGTGCATTGTCTCAGCACTCATCGCATCACGAACATTTTGTGGTACTGGGGTTGGTCCAGGTGTAAAAAGTAACATAGTAACTTATCCTACAAGATTTTATTTAGGGTGTTTCAAAACAAAACCTCGTATTATATCGAAAAAAGTTTAAATTTTACTCTTTAGGCATACGAGCAGTGATTGTATCAAGTGTTTTGAAAATAGAATCTTCTTGAAAAGGCTTCACCATATATCCGTTTGCACCTTTTTTGATCATTTTAAGTACACTCGCTTTAGACCCCTCTGTTGTTGCCATAATTATACGAGTTTTATTCCACTCTTTTTTAGCTCGAACAGCATCTACAACCTGTTCACCTGTCATATTTGGCATATTCCAATCAAGTAGCATAATATCTACTTTCTCTTTTTTCATAACTTCCATCGCTTCTAATCCATCTTCCGCTTCAAAGATATTTAGCTCTTTCCATTCAGGTGGCTTAAAGTAACGTGTAACTGTGTTTTTCAAAACGCGGCGAACAATCTTACTGTCATCAACTATTAATAAGTTCATACTTTTCTCTTTTCTATGCTAAAATTCTGCCTAAAGTTTAACACAAAAAATTAAAATTTATATTAAACTGTCTTTAAAATGTGAAGGATTATATATGACACTTTTTGACTCGGTTATCTTAGGTATTATAGAAGGCTTTACTGAGTTCCTTCCTATATCTTCTACAGGACACCTTATCGTAGCGAGTGAATTTTTAGGTTTAGATCAAACAAATGTTACAAAAGCTTATGAAGTGATTATCCAATTTGCTGCTATTTTAGCTGTTATTTTTAATTATAAAGAGAAATTTACTTTTAAAAAAATCGACCTATGGCAAAAAGTTTTTTTGGCATTTTTACCTATAGGAGCAGTTGGTTTTATCTTTTCCCATCAGATAAAAGAGCTCTTTAGCATCAATGTTGTTGCTACTATGTTTATCATTGGTGGGATTGTTTTTCTTATTATGGAAAAATTTGTGATCCCTAAACAAACGCAGCTTATTGATGATGTGGAGCAAGTCTCACTCAAACAAGCGATGCTCATAGGTTTTTCTCAGGTTTTTGCACTCATCCCTGGAACAAGCCGTGCAGGAAGCACTATCATAGGGGCTCTTTTAGTTGGACTTAGCAGAAAAGCAAGTGCGGAGTTTAGCTTTTTACTTGCATTTCCTGTGATGAGTGCAGTAACTGCTTATGATCTACTCAAACATTATCATGAGTTTAGCGGAGCAAACCTTACATCACTTGCTATTGGCTTTGTTATCTCTTTTATCGTTGCCACCATCACAATCAAACTTTTTTTAAAATTTCTTGATAAATTTACATTTGTCTTTTTTGGCTTTTATCGTATCGCTTTTGGAATAATTCTTCTTCTGATATTTCACTAAATACTCACTCTTGGAACTCCTTTTGCTTGTGTTCGTATAAGAATAAATTGTTAAAGGAGATATCATGCAAACTTTAAGCAGATATAACACCCACTTACAAGACCTTTTTGATAAACTTGAGGCAACTTTATATGCTCTAAGCAAAAAAATTCTATAATTTAGGAAAATTTATTATAAAGTACTTTCAATGTTAGAAGAACTAAAAAATGTCAAGATGCCTGAGGGGCTTAACCCTGAAGTTTTAGCACACCTTATGCAACCACAAAACTATGGAAAGCTTGAGGATGCAAACGGTATTGGTGTTGCTCTAGATGAAAAAACAAACGAATATGTAATCTTTTATCTTAAACTTGATAGTGATAAGATTGAAGATATCAAGTTTGCTACAAATGGTTGTCAAGACACGGTGGTGATAGGCTCAATGTTTAGTGATATGATCAAAGGCGAGAAACTCCTTTTTGCTCAAAAAGCTATTGAAAAGATCATTGAAAAGCTAGGAAGACTCTCCGCTCAACAAGAGGTGTGTGCAGCAATCGTATTCGCTTCATACAATGCAGCCCTGCAAAACTTTGAAAATATTCAAAATGGAGCAGATGAAGAACTTCATATGGTAAAAATGAAAGAAAGTTGTGAAGTTGAGGAGAAAAAAGAGGATGAATAAGCTTTTTCAAACAAAACACCACCTGTGGCTTGAACTTGTATTTGCCTCTTTTGCTATCAAAGATGAAGCTATCAAATCACGCCTTTATGATTTTTCTCAGATCAATTTCAGACACATGAAATGGATAGCTAACGAAACACTCTTAAAAGGTAAGGATTATAACTACGATAGAGATATGATGCTTTATAAACAAGAGAGTGTTTTTACTATTTTACAAAACCTACAAAACAGATTTCAAGATGCGATGCAAAGCTATGGTGATGATACACTTGCAGGGCGCATGAGAACTGATGATGAGTATCTGCTTACCTACATAGAAGAACTTCTTGAAGATAAATCAAACGATGCCCCAATCACTGCATTTAATATGGAGCGAAAATATAAAAATAAAAACCTTGCACAAGAGCAGATAGATGCACTTACACTCTTTTTGTTTGAGGAGTCTTACAAAGAGTATGAACTTATTTTGATCTATGCTTATATGCAGGCTCGTACCGATAATCTTATGCAGTATAATGTCTTCCAAGATCTCATAGACGAATCACATTTCCATCTTAAAAGCTTTGGAAATATGATGGCGGAACTTGGCATCTTGGCACTTCCACGCGAGTTACATGAGAGAACATATATGATAGACGACTTGGAAAAATTTATCAAAGATGGCATTGCTGAAGAGGAAGCTGCAAAAGAGATGTGTAAAGAACTCAGTAGTGCGATCAAAGATGAAGAACTCTCAAAGTTTTTTGACTTTATCAACTACCAAGAGAGTTATCATATTGCACTTATGGAGAAACTTCTCTAAAGTGTCTGAAGTATCTCTTTTGCTAAAGAGAGTGCTTTTGAGCGATGAGAGAGTTTTTTCTTTATCTCATCATCTAGCTCACCCAATGTTTTGTCATACCCTAAAGGTATAAACATCGGATCATACCCAAATCCACCATCACCTCTTACTTGTGTAATAACATCTCCATACATCCACCCGTGTACTGTGTATTGCGATGTTGGTGTAACTATGGCTATCGCAGCTGTGTAGTGTGCAGGTGAGCTTTCAACACCTTTTTTCTTGATCTCTCCTATAAGCTTGTAAAGATTATCTTTATCACTTGCACCCTCACCACCATAACGTGCACTAAATATCCCTGGTGCACCATCTAAGACATCTACGCTGATTCCACTATCATCTGCGATTACAACAACATCATCCTCGTTGAGTGCTTTAAAAACTGCTCTAGCTTTAATCAGTGCATTCTCTTTAAATGTATCTGCATCTTCAATGATCTCAAATTCTTTCATAAGTTCACTATATGGCACAACCTCATACCCTTGCATAAGTGCTTTTATCTCTCTTACTTTACCTTTGTTAGATGTAGCTAAAACTAGTTTCAATTTTTATCCTTCGTTGTTTTAATAAATAAACTTTGCTATATAATTGCAAAATTATACTATATATGAAAGGTTTCTATGTTTAAAAAAGTTTTTCCCCTCTCATCCATTCTGTTTTTAAGATTTTTGGGTCTTTTTTTAGTACTTCCTGTGCTCTCCGTTTATGCTCTTGAGCTTGAAGGTGCTACACCATTTTTAGTAGGTGTGATCGTTGGTGGTTATGCCCTGACACAAGCTGTTTTTCAAGTACCGTTTGGAACTCTCTCTGATAAGATAGGTCGCAAACCAACAATCTTATTTGGACTTGTTATCTTTTTGATAGGTTCATTAGTATGTGCTTACTCGAATGATATTTACACTCTTATGATAGGTCGTTTCTTGCAAGGTGCTGGAGCGATTGGTAGTGTTGTTACAGCCATGATTGCAGACTTGGTAGAGGAGAAAACTCGTGGTCATGCTATGGCTATCATGGGTGGATTTATCGCTATGAGTTTTGCTGTGGCTATGGCTTTGGGTCCTGTAATGGCCTCTCATTTTGGGATCAGTGTTATCTTTTTTATCACAGCGGCACTCGCTATCCTTTCTATCATAATCCTTTTTGCAAAAGTACCAACACCACCAAAGATAAAACATATCTACCATAAAGATACAAAAACAAGCGATATATTAAAAGATCCAAACCTTTTAGGTATGATCATTATAAACGCAATGCAAAAAGGTCTTATGACTGCTGCGTTTGTTATCATCCCTGTTTTCTTAACAAAACCAGAATATGGTTTTAACTGGGAGAGAAGTGAACTTTGGATGGTATATGTTCCTGCCATGATTGCTGGGCTTGTTGCTATGGGTCCTGCTGCAGTTTTTGGTGAGAAACGCAATATCCCAAAACAGATCTTTATAGTGAGTATTATCCTATTTATCGCTGCGTTTGTACTGATGGGAACAACCACTTCTAGCTCTGTTTTTGTTGCAGCTGTTATTTTCTTTTTTGTTGCGTTTAATATGATGGAACCACTTGTTCAGTCTATGATAAGCAAATTTGCAAAAGTACACCAAAAAGGTGCTGCACTTGGTATTGCCAACTCTGCTGCTTATTTTATGACATTTTTAGGTGGTACATTTGCTGGACTCTTTTTAGATGTAAGTGGCCGTGAAACTCTTGGTCTTAGTATTGGAGTGATTGGGGTGATTTGGCTTATTTGGACAGCACTAAAGATGCAAAATCCTCAAAGATACTCACATCTTGTTATCCCACACGGTGAAGTTGATTTTGATAAACTCAATACACTTGAGAGTGAACACATAGCTGAGTGGTTTATCAATGAGACTGAAAATGTTGTTGTGATTAAGTATGCGAGTGAAAAACTTGAAGAGGATGCATTAAAAGCAAAAATATTAAAGTAGAGAAATTCTCTACTTTTTAATAGGTGTTACATACATATTGTAATAACGACCTTCAAATTTTGGTGGTTTTTCCATTACTGCAATATCTTCAACCATTGGCCAAACATGTAAAAGTACATCTTTTGCAGCTTCAGGGTTTGCCATCTCACGACCACGTAAAAATACTCTAAATTTTACATGATACCCTTTTTCCAAAAATTCACGAGCATGCTTCACTTTATAAGCGATATCATTCTCAGCGATCTTTACAGAGAGTTTGATCTCTTTTACAACAATCTTTACCTGATTTTTACGTTGCTCTTTGAGTTTTTTCTCCTCTTGGTATTTAAACTTACCATAATCCATAATCTTAGCAACTGGCGGCTTTGCATTTGGAGCGATTAGAACAAGATCTAATCCCATCTCATTTGCTTTATTCATAGCTTCATCAGTGGAAATGATCCCAAGTGATTCTGCTCCATCTACATTACATCTTACTTCTGCTACACGGATGTCATCGTTCATGATGACGCGGTCTGTTTTTTTACTCAAAAATTTACCTCATTTATTTTAGTTTGTATAAGCTTGAGGAATTCCTCTTCACTTAGAGTGTATTGCTCACGAGTTCGTCTATCGCGAATTGAGACAGTTTTGTTTTCTATCTCTTCATCACCAATAACTACTATCATAGGCACACGTGTTTTCTCTGCCGTACGGATACGTTTGTTAAGCGAATCATTTTTCGCATATATCTCACTATCGGCATTAATGTCAATAAGTTTATCTGATAAAAGCTTAGCATATTCTTTATGTGTCTCTGCCACAGGTACAATCGCCACTTGTGTAGGAGCAATAAACATCGGGAACTCTCCAGCATAGTGCTCAGTTAAAATCCCGATAAAACGCTCAAATGAACCAAGAATCGCTCTGTGTATCATAACAGGCTGGATCTTTTCATTTCCTTCACCATTGTACTCAAGCTCAAAACGTGCTGGAAGGTTGTTATCTAATTGTACTGTTCCACACTGCCACTCACGACCTATCGCATCAAGAATTTTGATGTCAATTTTAGGACCATAAAAAGCTCCACCACCCTCATCTATCTCATAAGGCAGGTTGTGTGCTTCCATAGCTGCTTTGAGTGCTGCTTCAGATTTTTCCCAAACCTCTGCATCACCTACAGCTTTTTCTGGTTTAGTAGATATCATCATTTTATACTCAAAACCAAATGTTGACATGATCTTATCTACAAACTCTATAACTTCGATAATTTGCTCTTCTATCTGATCTACTGTACAGAAGATATGCGCATCATCTTGTGTAAACTCACGAACGCGGAAAAGTCCATGCAGTGCACCAGTAAGTTCATGGCGATGCACCACACCGTATTCGAAATA
>JAMORZ010000107.1 GCA_027063295.1 Sulfurimonas sp. | reverse complement strand
ATAGACAAATCCCAACTACCACAAAAACAAGAGTTGCTCAAACATATAGACAAACTCACGCTGCAGATAGACTATCATCAACTTCTCTCCCATCTTAGTAGTGGCTCATCTCTTTATATACCCTATACGTGGGAGGAATTAGAAGATGGCAATATTTTTCTGCAAAAAACAAAAAACGGTAAATTCTTTTGTGATATAGAGCTAGAGCTCAAAGAGTATGGCTCACTCAAACTGCGTTTGGGTATGTTTGAAAAAAACCATATCGACATTAACATAACAGCGCAAAATCAAGAGTTCAAAGAGCTGCTGCAAGAGAATATAGCGGAGCTAAAAAAGCAACTCACATCGGTAGGAATCATCCCTCAATCTATCCGTTTTTTAGATGAGAATAAAGATATATGCAGTGCCTATGCACCAAATGCAGATAGATTAGAGATGGGATTTGAAGTAAAAGCATGAAGCAAAAAGCAGCAGCACTCAGTTATGAAAGAGGCAAGGCAAATGCACCAAAGGTAACAGCAAAAGGGGAAGGTATAACGGCTCAAAATATCATCAAGATCGCAAAACTTCATGATATCCCCATCAAAAAAGATGAAGATCTCATAGAGCTGCTCTCAAAAGTGGAACTTGACCAAGAGATCCCACCCGAGATGTACAAAGCTGTTGCAGAGGTTTTTAGTTTTATCTATAAGATGAGTAAAAAGTAAAGCTACTTCAACTCACCCCAGTTATCACCAATGTTGAGTGAGGCTTTGAGTGGGATATTGAGTGGCATAATCTGCTCCATTACAGAGCGAAATTTTTCACCAAGGAGTTGTGCTTCACTCTCGTCTACTTCAAAGATAAGCTCATCGTGAATCTGTAGCAACATTTTTGCTTTGAGATTCTCTTTTTCTATGAGCTTGTCGATAGCATTCATAGAGAGTTTTATAAGATCACTCGCACTCCCTTGAAACACAGAGTTTACACTCTCACGCTCATAAGCAGCACGAAACATCGGTGTTGCATTTTCATAGTCAAAATAGCGTCTTCTCCCCAAAAGTGTCTCTATGTAGCCCTGCTCTTTTGAGGTATCTACTATACTCCTAAAATAACGCTTCACTGTTGGAAAGCTCTCAAAATACTTCTCAATGATTGCTTTTGCTTCTTTAGTGGTTATCCCCAAAGTATCGGCAAGTTTTTTTTGCCCCATCCCATAGAGAAGCCCAAAGTTTACTGTTTTTGCAACGGAGCGTTTTACTTTGGCATCTTCTATGCCAAAGAGCACCTCTGCAGTTTGGAGGTGGATATCTTTATCGTGTTCAAACGCATCTACCAAAACACTGTCTTGTGAGAAATGTGCGAGCAAACGCAACTCTATTTGGGAGTAGTCTATCCCTATGAGTTTTTTCCCATCACCAGCTACAAATGCAGCTCTTATCTTTGCACCAAGCGGTGTACGTGTCGGGATATTTTGTAAGTTAGGATTTTTTGAACTGAGTCGCCCTGTTGCTGTTCCTGTTTGCACAAAAGAGGTATGGATACGACTTTGCTCATCTTGTGATGCGAGTTTTAAAAGTGGCTCAATATATGTGGAGTAAAGCTTATACACCTCACGATACTCCAAAAGCTTAGGAATAATCTCATGGGCATCTTTAAGGGAGTTGAGTACCTTCTCATCTGTTGAGTAGCCTGTTTTTGTTTTTTTGCCCACAGGCAGACCAAGGGTTTCAAAAAGCACTACACCAAGTTGTTTGGTGGAGTTGATGTTAAATTCACTCCCTGCAAGTGTATATATCTCTGCTGTAAGTGTGGAGAGTGTCTCTTTGACTTCAACCAAAAACTGCTCCAAGTATGCCTGGTTGAGTGCGATCCCCTCTTTTTCCATCTTCAGCAGTGTTTTGATAAACGGTATCTCTACATCTTTGGCCTCTTTGATAAGATGCTCTGCGCTTTGAAGTTTGAGCTTTTCTAAAAAGAGGTTGTAGAGTTTTAGAGTGATGAGTGCATCCTCTGCAGCATACACAGCAGCATCTTCAAGCTCTACACTTGCAAATGTCTCCCCTTTTTTGACTGTATCTTTAAACGCAACCATCTTATGCCCCAAGAGCTTCTCTGAGAGCTTATCAAGTGAGAGTGCAGCTTCTGGGTTGATAAGCCATGCAAGTATCATAGAGTCACTATAAACCTCTAAGCTTTCATCTTCTAAGAAACGGGAGACAAAATGCAGATCAAACTTGATGTTATGCCCCACTATCCTTGAGTGAAATATCTTTCGTATCGCCTCTTTTGCAGCATCGACACTCACCTGCTGTGCAACACCCAGATAGAAGTGTGCAAATGGAACATAATAAGCCTCACTCTCATCAAAACTAAAACTAAACCCTACAAGTTTATCACTCCCATACTCCAGCCCTGTTGTTTCTGTATCAAACGCAACAATCGTTGTTGGTGTGAGTTGTGAGAGTATATTTGTAAGCTCTTTTTCATCTGTGATAAGTGTTGTTTTAAAAGTGAGCTTTGGCTCCTCGAAACTTTGTTGTGTTTGTTGTGCGTTTTGTTGTTGTTCAGAAGAGATCATGTTTTTAGCATGAAGCACACGAAGTACTGCGTTTTGTTCATATTTCACAAGCTCATCGTAGATGTTTACAAACGGATTTTCAACATCCATCTTGTACTCTTCAAAATCAATCTCATCAAACACATCATCTCTGAGTGTTACAAGCTCTTTGGACATAAAAGCCTGTTCTTTTGATTCTATAAGTTTTTTTTGTGTAGCACCTTTTATCTCATCTATATGCTCATAGATATTCTCTAAGCTTCCATACTCTTTGAGCAGTTTTTCAGCTCCCACTTTTCCTATCCCTTTGACACCAGGAACATTATCTGCACTATCACCCAAGATAGACTGATAGTCGATAAACTGCTTTGGTGTCACACCATACTTCTCAAAACAAGCCGCTTCATCGACACTCTTGCGTTTTATGGCATCTACTATCACCACTTTACTGTCATCTATGAGTTGATAGAGATCTTTATCGTGTGAGACTACACGAACTTTATAACCCCTCTCTTTTGCAAGGCGAGTTACAGTTGCTATCATATCATCAGCCTCATATCCCTCTTTGCCGAGTGTTTTATACCCCATCTTGTCTATCCACTCTATCGCGATTGGAAGTTGCATCGAGAGTTCTGGTGGTGGAGCTGAGCGGTTTGCTTTGTAGTTTGGATCTATCTCATTTCTAAACGTATCACCCTTTGTATCTATGGCAAAGATGATATAGTCACTATCATGATCTTTTTGAAGTGTTGAGATGAAGTTTGTAAACCCAGTTAGGAGCCCCGTTGGGAAACCATCTTTGGTTTTGAGGTGCTGAGGAAGTGCATAAAAGCTTCTAAAAAAGAAACCAAAAGTATCTATGATAGTAACTGTTTTTGACATTATGCGCCTTCTATTGTATCGAGCATCTCATCGATCACATCTTCAAGAACTTCATGGTTATACCCTGCATCTCTTGCTTTTCTGAGTGCAAAGTTTATGGAATTATCTGCAAAAGGTTTGTTTACTGCTAGTGCAGTTTTTACGATATGAAGTGCCATTGCATACTCTTTGATCTCATCAGGTGCTGCGTTTGGATTATCTGCAAACTGAATCATCTCAACAAACTCAGCATCAAATCCCCAATGCTCAAACACTTTTGCAGTAACTTCAGCACTTGTTACATCAACATACATCTTTTCAACTTGAGCAAGATTATTTGTCACATCAACCTCTGAACGAAAACTTACATCTTCATCCTCTTGAATGACATCAGAAGATATAAGAATCTTTCCTGTCTCTTGTAAAAATGCAGCAAGATAGAGCTTTTCTGCTTTTTGTTTATCTATTTTTGAATACCATTTACGCATAAGTGTCGCTTGCATAGCCGATATCTCTGCAAACCTTTCACTTGTTATACCATAAGGTTGCATATCGACATTGAGTAGTTTTCTTACTGCGTTTCCAAGAGCAATGGAGCGAGTCATACTCATACCAAAAAGGCTCACTGCCTGAGAGACATTACGAATCTCTTTACCAAAACCATAAAGTGGTGAATTTGCAGTTTTTAAAAGATTTGCTACAATCATAGGATCTGGCTCAATAGCCTTTACCAAATCACCTATACCAGCTTCTTCATCAGCATACACTCTATTGATATCTGTAATAGTTTTAGATAACGGTGGTAAAGATTTGATACTCTCTATAATTGAACTTTTCATTGTAAAACCTTCTCTTTTGATTTATTTATTATATCGCTTCTTAGTGACAATTTCGTATCGTTTTTAGTGGGTTATTGATATATTCATATCCATTGTAGATAGTAAATGTACCATATAAAATTACAGCTACACTTGAGAGACTCATCATCATATTTCTAAAGCTTGTTGCTGTTGCCAAAGAGGAGAGAAACCCGATCCCAAACATAGCAGGAATGGTGCTAAGACCAAAAATAGCCATAACAAGTGCACCATAGAGTGGATCAGCAGTACTTGCCGCTGTGATGGCAAAAAAGTACACAAAACCACAAGGCAAAAGCCCATTGAGCATACCTAAGATAAAAAAACTTGCGTTTGATTTGGAATTGAGGATCGATTTAAAAGCTTTTTTATAAACTGATGAGCTGGAAAATGAATGTTCAATGATAGTTAAAAACTTGATTTTCCCCATCAATGAAAGTCCAGCAAGGATCATCGCAACACCTGCAATAATAAGCAAAACACCATTTGCAGTGTTTGAAAACAATACAACTCCACCAAGTGCTCCAAATATTGCTCCAAGGATGCTGTATGTCAAAACCCTTCCAAAAGAGTACAAAAGGTGTGCTGCACTTTGTGAGATCTTAGAAGATGCTGGATCTATCTTTATGGTAGAGTATGCAACAACAATCCCTCCACACATACCAATGCAGTGTCCAAAAGAACCTAAAAATGCGATACTTATAATCGTTACTATATTGACAGTTTCCATCTACTCCCCTAAAATCTCTTTTCTTGTTTGTGGATTATTCATTGTTTTACCACTAAGTGTTCTCTCTTGCATAGTTTTAAAATCAATTCTCCCTTTTGCAGGTTTTTCGTATGCTCCAAAACCATACCCCATCGGTGTTTGCTCATCAAGAGAATAAAATGCACTTCGTCCATCTATCCATTTGTGGGTATCTCTGCTCATCACCCAGATCTTTGCACTCTTTTTAAACTCTTTATCATCGAGCCACTCTACAAAGTCACCATGATCATGAAAAAACCATGTTTTTCCATCAGGTGCAATCACCTGAGAAGCATAGTCAAGTTCAGTAATAACCATACCGCAAAAACTATCTTGATACTTCCCAAGCTCCATTTCAAAAGGGAGTTGTTTTGTGTTTCCCTCTTTTATCACAACCATCTGTTGTGTCTTTCCAAAAGAGATAAACACACCTACAATCAAACCAATAATAATAACAATAACAAAATATGGAGTAAATTTTTTCATAATGCTATTATACTACTCTCTTCTTTTTTTACCCTTGCCCTGATCATCAAAAGATAAAAATTTTTCTAAATCTTTTTGCATCTTAAGATCAAGACTCTCCCAAATCTCTTTTTTCTCCAGATATCTTTTATAATCTTCTGTTTTTGATTTTTTAATATCGCGGATAAGATAGTGATAGCGTACAATTTTTTTAGTGTATTCACTTATAAAAGGCCAATTTTTAATAATCTGATAACTTCGTTCTTCATGATCTGTAAAACTCCATTCATCAAACTCAAAATCTTCCTCATCTTTTTTAAATGCAACAAATGGTTTTCCTATATCATGCAACAATCCAGCAGCAAAGAACCGCCACTCCCTAGCTCTAAGGCAATAGTAAGTCACCCTTAGAGTGTGGAGCAATACACCATGTTGATGCCATTTATTCTGAGTAAAAAAAAGAGAATCCAAAAATGGTTTTGAGAAAATTCTATTATTTGTATCATTCATATTTCTTCCCCTTGAAGAGGATGGCATGCATGGAGTGTTTCTTTGAGGTTTTGTTTTTGGATGTGAGTGTATATCTGTGTTGTTATAAGTGAAGAGTGTCCAAGCAACTCTTGCACAACTCTTAGATCTGCACCACCACTAATCAAAGCAGTTGCATAAGAGTGTCGAAGAACATGGGGTGATACACCGAGATATTTTTGTGTGATTTTATATGCACTGATGCGACTTAGCACTCCACCTTTGTAGTTTTGCCATATATGCTCTTTTTCATATTTTACATTTTGCAAATAAATCTCTATCGCTTTTATTGCTACTTGTGCGATAGGAACGATCCTCTCTTTATCACCTTTTGCATGTCTGATATGCAACCACTCCCCATCTATATCATCACGTTGAAGAGCAAGTGCTTCACTGATCCTCGCTCCTGTTGCATACAAAAACATAATCAATGCATAATCACGTTGTCCTATCCATGTCGAAGTATCGATCATCTTAAGAGCTTGTTGAATCTCCCCATAGGAAAGAAATTTTGGAAGTAGTTTTGGAATCTTTGAAAGACGAAATTTTGTTGTTTCTTCTGAGAAATGCTGCTTGTGACAAAAACTAAAAAAAGCATTGACAGAGGAGAGTTTACGATTAAGTGTTCGTTTGTTGGTATAACTAGAGAGATGTTCAAGAAGGGTTTGAGAATCAAGTGCAACCAAAGAGATACCAAGGGTATCTTCAATCTGTTGCAAATCGCTACTGTAAGCTTCTACACTCTTCTTGCTCAAAGCTTTAGTGATCTGAATATACTCTAAAAAAGCCTCTAGTTCTTTAGACATTATTCGATGAGAATCTTTTCATCATCTACATAAAATCCATCATCACCCACAAAAACAAAACCATCATCAAAATCAACTTCATAGATAGTATAATCTTGCATATTTTTATCTAAGATGATGAGATATCCCTCTTTTTCTAAGATATAGAGCTTATCCTCTTTACTAATCATTCCCAAAAAGTGAGCAAAAGGAAACTTAATCTCACCATTGACTTGTAAATTAGAATTTAAAGAGATAATCTCCCCCTGCTTTGTTGCTACATAGATATTTTTATCATCATATACCAATGTACGGATCTCATATTTTGCTCGTACATCTTTTTGAGACATTGTAAGTATCTTGTAACTTGTTGCAGCAACGATTTTATTATCTACTATATTGAAGTAGATTACATTGTTAAATTTATCTTCACTTGAGACTATAACTGTTCTTAAACGTTTTCTTTTTTTCTCATTGACCACAACCACTTTTCCATCAAGAGTTAAGAAGATCACAAGTCCATTCATAAAATAAGGAGGAACAATCTTGGCATTGAGTGCAAGTGCATTTGCACCCTGTTCTTTAAAAAGGATCTCTTTTGAAACCACAGAATAAAGTGCCATCTCATTATCTGCAAACAATACAGCAAGAGTGTCTCCTTGTACACTTGCACTTGCAACTGTTTTTTTCAATTCAAAGTTTTTTTGTATATCAGCGTCATCTTTTGAAGTTAAGATAAGATACCCATCAATAGAACTACTTATAATCCAACCATCACTCAAAGAGAGAACTCTTTGATCCTCATCAAGTGTAATATCTAAAACACCATTTTTTGTTAAAACTTCATTATTTTGAAGTTTTGCAATATTTAGACTTGTATCAACAATACTCTCTTTAAGTTGATCATATTTTTCCCAATCATTTTCTACTTTTTTTGGTTCAAAAACCTCTTTGGTACTACAACCACTAAACAACACAGCAAGAAAAGCTACAAAAAATATATACTTTTTCAAAATTTTACTTTACACCATAATGTAACAACACTTTTGCAAGTGATGCCATAGATGAGTCTTGTGAGATCTGTTGCAGTTTTGTATGTGCTTGATCTATCTCACCTTTATCCATAAGTAAAATAGCGCTCTGAATAATAGCTAAGTCTCTATAGATACCATTTTGTCTCATCTCATACTCTTCTAGTGCTTTTTCATCACCCAAAGCACTTGCTCTTTCATAAGTTGCTAAATCACCTATGAGTGTTGTTTTTGAATTTTGAAGCTTTTTGAGAGTTTCTAAGTCATTTGCAGCGATCGCTTGAGAGTATATCCACACATCATACAATGCAGGACTTAAAGATTGAAGTCTAGAAAGGGCAGCTTGATCTTTTGGATCTTTTTGTAACTCTCTTAGTGTTTCATTTGCTGCTGTGATAGTATTTTGTTTATTCATTTCATAAGCGAAATTTGCACCTACTAAAATAACAACTCCCACAACAGATGCGATCATCAATTTTTTGTATTTTGTTACAAATTTTTCTGTCATAACAGCTTTTTCGAAAAACTTCTCTTCAGAGCTTAGCTCCTCTTTAATCATACCAATATTTTCTTTTAAGCTCAAAATTTTTCCTTATTTTTTACAAATTCATTTAAAAAGTTCATAATATTACAAAAATATAAGTTAAAGTTTCATCAAATGTTGCTACAATCTTATACAAATATTTTAAATACAGGGATAATATATGCAGGTAGATGATGCACTTTTAACACGTCTTGAAAAACTCTCATACATCAAAGTGAGCGATGAGAAACGTCAAGAGATTATTGAGCAACTCGGTGAGATTGTAAGTTTTGTTGACAATCTAAGTGAGCTTGATACCAGCGGAGTAGATGCAACATTTGCAATGAGTGATGCAGCAACACCACTTCGTGAAGATATTGTATCTTGCGATGCGCAAATAAATGATGACATTATTAAGCATGCACCACAAAGTGCAGACCACTTTTTTGTTGTACCAAAAATCATAGAGTAACTCATGATAAAACTCTACGGAATCAAAAACTGTGACAGTGTAAAAAAAGCACTAAAATTTTTCAAGCAACATAACATAGAGTACACTCTTTACGACTTTAAAGAGCAAACTCTTGGTTGTGACACACTCACAACTTGGCTTGAACAAATACCAATGATACAACTCTTTAACTCAAGAAGTACAACATATCGTACCCTAAAACTTAAAGAGCTCAACTTAGATGATGAGGGAAAAAAGGAGTGGCTTTGTAAAGAAAACCTCCTTATAAAACGCCCCGTTATCGATAATGATGGAAAAATTATCGTTGGTTTTGATGAAGAAACATATAAAAAGGAACTTTTATGAGTGAAGAAAAAGCGATAGATATTAAAAAACTGCTAAAGTCTGTTCTTGCATTTAAGTCATCTGACTTACACCTTGTGGTTGGAAGTGAACCACAAATCCGTATAGATAAGGAGCTTCGTCCTCTTAATTTGCCAAAACTTGGAGCAAAACAGGTAGAGGAGATGGCTTATGCACTTATAGAAGATAAGCAAAAAAAAGAGTTTGAAGAGTTTAATGAACTTGACTTCTCTTTTGAGCTTAAAGGGATTGGGCGTTTTCGTGCCAACTACTACCGTACTATCCATGGTATCGCTTGTGCATTTCGTATGATCCCTATCGATATCCCTACACTTGATGAGTATGGAAATCCACCTATCTTTAAAGAGCTTGTCAAAAAAGAAAAAGGGCTTATCTTAGTAACTGGTCCAACAGGAAGTGGTAAGTCTACAACACTTGCATCTATGCTTCATGAGATCA